>NZ_CP009170.1:2247500-2397824 GCF_000763575.1 Thermoanaerobacter kivui | reverse complement strand
TTTGATAATGTGAATTTTTATTTTTGATAACTTTTGCAAAAAAACATGTAAAAATGCTGTTTATAAAAAATATTTTAATAAAAATCTATGTAAAAAGGCTCAAAACACCTTAAATATAAGTTAATGAATAAAGCCTGCTCACAGTTAAATAACAACTTATTCACAAAATTATACACAACCTGTGAATAAGTTGTTATTTTTGTGGCCAAAATTTATTTAAGTTATCAACAGTTTAATTTTATAATATCAAATTATCAACAGATTATCAATAAGAAAAATAATTTTATCTACAAACCCTGTAGACAAACAAGTGGCCTGTTGATAACTTTGAGCTTCTAAAAATATCTTATAACTGTTGTTGACATGACCTTGATTTAACGCTATAATTTTTATAGCATTTTTTAGGTTTTAGGAGGTGTACTAATGCTTCGTACTTATCAACCCAAGAAAAGACATAGAAAAAAAGAGCACGGTTTTAGAAAGAGAATGTCTACCAAAAGTGGTCGTAATGTTTTGAAAAGAAGAAGACAAAAAGGTAGACATAGATTGACAGCGTGAGGCCTTTAGGGCCTTTTTTACAATCCGGAGGTATAAATGAGTAACAAGATTATAAAAATTAAAAAAAGTTATGAATTTAAAAAGGTTTATTCAAATGGAAAATCTGTTGCTAATCAGTTTGTTGTAATGTATTATATGGAAAATAATTTAGGTTTTAATAGAGTTGGCTATTCAGTGAGTAAAAAAATAGGTAAAAGTGTGGTAAGAAATAGAGTTAGAAGGCTTTTACATGAAAGTTTTAGACTTTTAGATATTGAGATAAAAACAGGTTTTGATATAATTTTTGTCGCAAGAGGGAAAATTGTAGAGGCTGATTTTCACACTTTAAAAAATTCCATGAGAAAATTGATTATGAAAACACCTCTTTATGTGGGGAATGAAAGATGAAAAATGTTGTTATTTTTTTAATTAAGTTGTATCAAAGATATATTTCGCCTATGAAGCCAAGGGCTTGTAGATTTTACCCAACTTGTTCTCAATATTCTATAGAAGCAATATCAAAGCATGGACTTTTAAAGGGCGGAATTATGTCAATTTGGCGGATTTTAAGGTGCAATCCCTTTAATCCTGGGGGATACGACCCTGTAAAATAAATTTTTGGAGGTATATTATGGCAACAATTGCTATGTATTTAGGACAGTTGTTAGAATTTATACATCATTATGTAGGAAATTATGGTATCGCTATAATTATTTTTACAATTTTAATAAGGATATTGCTTTTGCCTTTTTATGTACAGCAAATGGGAACAATGAAAAAGATGAAAGAAATACAGCCTCTTGTGGAGGAGCTTCAAAAGAAATACGCTAAAGACCCTCAAAAATTAAACATGGAAACAATGAAATTGTACCAAGAGAAAAAGGTAAATCCTTTTGGTGGATGTTTACCTATGCTTTTGCCTTTGATAATCTTGTGGCCGCTTTTTACGATGCTTAGAACTTATCCGGCTTTTTCTACTGCTTCTTTTTTATGGATGCATAGCCTTGCACAAAAGGACCCTTATTATATAATTCCTATTTTAGCTACTGTGACTACTTATATATCTTCTGCAATGGTAGCAACAGACAAGAGTCAAAATTCTATGAATATAATGATGTCAATTTTTATGGGATGGGTAACTGTTTCTTTGCCGGCAGGGGTAGGAATATATTGGGTAACAAGCAATATATTCCAGATAGTTCAGCAGTATTTCTTTTTGAGGGAATCCAATACTGCTAAGGGGGGATCATGAGTTGAAAGAGCTTATAAGAACAGGTAAAACAGTGGAGGAGGCAGTAAATCTCGCGTTAAAAGAGTTTGGCGTTCCAAGGGAAATGGTAGATGTGGAAATACTGGATGAAGGGGGTAAAGGTTTTCTAGGGTTGCTTAGCAAACAAGCAGTAGTTAGAGTGATTTTAAAAGATGTTGTAAAAGAAAGTGCAAAAAATTTTTTGCAAAGCGTAATTGAAGCGATGAAAATAGACGTAAAGTTTGACATCGTAGAAGAAGAAGATTGTATAAAGTTTAATTTGCACGGGAAAAATGTCGGTTTATTGATAGGCCACAGAGGAGAGACTTTGGATTCCCTACAATATCTTGTGAATGTTGTCGCAAATAAGTATAGAACTTACGAAAGGTATAAAAGAATTATACTTGATGCAGAAAATTACAGAAAAAGAAGAGAACAGACTTTGATTAAATTGGCAAAAAAGTTGGCACAACGAGTGATGGAGAGTAAAGAGAATATAGAATTAGAGCCCATGAGTCCCAATGAAAGAAGAATTATACACATGGCTTTGCAAGACCATCCCTATGTAGAAACTTACAGTGAAGGTGAAGAGCCTAATAGAAGAGTTATTATAGCTTTAAAATAGTACCCTAATCAGGGTTTTTTTTATATTATGATTGAAAAGCACAGAATGTTGGCATATTATTTTATAAGATAATTTGTTGGTTGGTGATGGAAATGGATTTTGATACAATTGCTGCTATTTCAACCTTTCCAGGGGAAGCAGGAATTGGAATAGTGAGACTGAGCGGTAATGAGGCAATAGATATAGTCTCTAAAATTTTTAAGCCTTATAAGCCGAAAGATTTAAAAAAGGTAAAAACTCACACTTTACATTATGGCAATATAATCGACCCAGAGACAAAAGAAGTATACGATGAAGTTTTGGTATCTATAATGAAAAAGCCTAATACTTACACGAGGGAAGATGTAGTTGAAATAAATTGCCACGGTGGAATTGTTGTAACTTCTAAAATTCTTGAATTAGTGTTAAAACACGGGGCAAGGATTGCTGAACCAGGCGAATTTACAAAAAGAGCTTTTCTAAACGGAAGGATTGATTTGTCTCAAGCAGAGGCTGTTATAGATATAATAAGGGCAAAGACGATGCTTGCTAATAAATACGCTCAAAAGCAACTTTCAGGATATATTGGAAGCAGAATAATGGACATTAAAGACAAAATAATGGGACTATTAGTTCATATTCTCGCTTTAATCGATTTTCCTGAAGAGGATGTAGATGAACTGGAAAGAGAGCAGATGTTAAATACTGCTAAAGAGATAATTGGCGATATTGATAGACTTCTTCTTTCTTCAGAAAGTGGAAGGATTATACGTGAAGGGCTTAAAACGGCTATCATTGGGAAGCCAAATGTTGGAAAATCATCTCTTTTGAATGCTTTACTAAAGGAAAATAGAGCCATTGTAACGGATATACCCGGAACTACAAGAGATATTATTGAAGAGTATGTAAATGTAAAAGGTATTCCGATAAAGTTGATTGATACTGCAGGCATCCGTGATACAGACGAGCTGGTAGAAAAAATAGGTGTATCAAAGAGCAAAGAGGTTTTGATGGAGGCAGACCTCATATTGTTTGTGCTGGATGCCTCAAAAGAACTTAGTCGCGAAGATTATGAAATCTTCGATATTCTAACTGACAAAGACACTATTTTTGTTTTAAATAAAATTGACTTACCTAAAAAAATTGACGAAGAAGAATTAAAGAATCTTACCAAAGGTGGTATAATAATAGAGGTTTCTACTGTTGAAAAAATTGGATTAGAAGAATTAGAAAATACCATTTACAATTTAGTTTTTAAGGGAGATATAAGCTTAAAAGAGGATGCAGTAGTTATAAATTCACGACATAAAGAAGCCCTTATCAATGCAAAAAAGTATATGGAAAGCTGTCTTAATGCTATTGAAAGGGGGTATAGTGAAGACTTCATTTCAATTGACTTAAATGCTGCACTTGACCAATTAGGAAAGATTACCGGTGAAACAGCAACTGAGGATTTAATAAATAAAATTTTTGAAAGATTTTGTGTGGGAAAGTAGGTGGAATGTATGAGTTTTATTGCTGGTGAGTACGATGTTGCGGTTGTAGGGTTGGGGCACGCTGGCAGTGAAGCTGCCCTTGCTTGTGCGAGATTAGGCCTTAAGACTGTAGGTTTTGCCATAAATTTGGATTCTATAGCGATGATGCCCTGCAATCCTTCTATTGGAGGACCTGCCAAGGCTCAATTGGTGAGAGAGATAGATGCTTTAGGTGGGGAAATGGCTATAAACACAGATAAATCTCTCATACAAATAAGGACTTTAAATACCAGTAAGGGACCTGCTGTAAGGTCTTTAAGGGCACAGGCGGATAAAAAACTTTATCAAATGAACATGAAATACACATTGGAAAGGCAAGAAAACCTCGATATAAAGCAGGCAGAAATTGTTGATATTTTAGTGGAGGATAATAAAGTAACAGGTGTTGTTACAAAATTAGGTGCAATATACAAGTGCAAA
Organism: Thermoanaerobacter kivui; assembly: GCF_000763575.1. Taxonomy (NCBI): domain Bacteria; kingdom Bacillati; phylum Bacillota; class Clostridia; order Thermoanaerobacterales; family Thermoanaerobacteraceae; genus Thermoanaerobacter; species Thermoanaerobacter kivui. Next base: position 2,393,479 of record NZ_CP009170.1, on the reverse strand, counting down.
GCCTGTATCATTACTATAGGGACGTATTTAAAAGGAAGAGTTATAATTGGAGATGTAAGCTATAGTAGTGGTCCTAATGGACTTTTCCCAGCCACTGAACTTTCTGAAAATCTAAAAAAACTGGGTTTTAAATTGATGAGATTTAAGACAGGTACACCTGCCAGAGTTGATAAGCGAAGTATCGATTTTTCAAAGATGGAAATACAACCTGGTGACGAAGTTATAACGCCTTTTTCTTATATGCACGATAAAATTGAAAGAGAACAATTACCATGTTGGCTTACTTATACTAACAAAAAAACCCATGAAATAATTATGGCGAATATCGATCGTTCACCACTCTTTAGCGGTGAAATAACAGGAGTTGGGGTGAGATATTGCCCTTCTATAGAAGATAAAGTTGTGAAGTTTCCCCACAAAGAAAGGCACCAGATTTTCATTGAACCTGAGGGATTGAACACCAACGAAATGTATGTCCAAGGTATGTCTTCCAGTTTGCCAGAAGATGTGCAGTTAGAATTTTTAAGAACTGTTCCAGGACTCGAGAATGTAAAAGTGATGAGACCTGCTTATGCTATCGAATATGACTGTATAGACCCTACACAGCTTAATTTGACTCTGGAATCTAAGTGAATCAGTGGTTTGTATTTTGCAGGGCAAGTTAATGGCACCTCTGGTTATGAGGAGGCGGCTGCTCAAGGTTTAATGGCTGGCATAAATGCTGCTATGAAACTTTTAAATAAACCTCCTGTCATCTTAGATAGGTCTCAGGCTTATATTGGAGTGCTAATTGATGACCTCGTGACCAAAGGTACAAATGAACCTTACAGAATGTTAACCTCTAGAGCCGAGTATAGGCTTTTGTTGAGGCAAGACAATGCAGATTTTAGACTTACAGAGATTGGCTATAAAATAGGCCTTGTGACTGAAGAAAGATATGAAAAGTTTTTAAAGAAAAAAATACAGTTAGAAAAAGAGATGCAAAGGTTACATGGCGTCATGATTACTCCTTCAGAAGAGGTCAATAATTTTTTAGTGTCAAAAGGAAGCACTCCTTTAGTCACAGGAGTAGATTTATATACACTTTTGAAGCGCCCAGAGATTGACTATAAGTCGACGAAATTTCTTGACAAACATAGGCCTGATGACATAATGGACAGCGTTGCCGAACAAATTGATATAATAATTAAATATGAAGGATATATAATGAAACAACTCAGGCAAGTAGAACATTTTAAAGCATTGGAAAACAAAAAAATTCCCGATGACATAGATTACACTCAAATTCACGGTTTAAGCAATGAAGCCAAAGAAAAATTAACCAAAATTAGGCCTACTTCTATAGGGCAGGCTTCCCGTATTTCTGGTGTTTCTCCAGCTGATATTTCTGTATTATTAATTTATTTGCAGCAATTGAGGAGAAATAAAGATGAAGAGCAAATCGGTTGAAATGCTGCTAAAAGGTGCTAAAGAGTTTGGAATAAATATTGAAATGTTCCATGTGGAACAATTTAATAAATATTATGAGTTGCTTGTTGAATGGAATAAAAAAATGAATTTAACTGCAATTATAGAAGAAGAGGAGGTTGTGATAAAACACTTTTTAGATAGTCTATCCACTTATAAATGTGGCAAAATGAAAGGCAATGAACAAATTATAGATGTGGGAACAGGAGCTGGTTTTCCAGCTCTCCCTCTCAAAATTGTTTTTCCTTTTTTAAAAATTACTTTACTAGATTCTTCTAAAAAAAGGACTATGTTTTTGCATCACATTGTAGAAGAGCTAAATTTGCAAGAGGTAAATGTAATACATGGAAGAGCAGAGGACATCGGAAAGGATTCTGCTTATAGAGAGAAGTTTGATGTATGTGTTGCAAGAGCTGTTGCTTCTTTGAATGTCTTATTAGAATATACACTTCCTTTTGTAAAAGTAGATGGTTATTTTGTCGCCTTAAAAGGAAGAGAAATTGAGGAAGAGATGGTAAATAGTCAAAGAGCATTAAAAGAGTTAAAAGGGAGTGTAGAGGAAATAATCAAAATTGACATTCCCTATAGTAATATAGTGCATCATCTAATTGTTGTTAAAAAAATAGATACAAGCCCTATAAAATATCCAAGAAGGCCAAATGCTATCCAAAAATCTCCACTATGAATTGTAAAAATGGCAGCTGATTTTAGCTGTCATTTCAGTTTATTGACAAACCTTTTTTGTATGTAAATTAAAGTTTCCTGCTTTATATTAAAGTGCAGGCTCACATATCTAAGTGTGCCTAAGGCTCGTTTTGGGCAGCTTCTGAATTCGCTTTTTTTCTCCCACCGAAGTATTTTTAATCTGAAGTGAGAAAATTTCTTTTCTATTTAAAACATATTTTTTAGACTGCTCATGAGAAGCTGCTTTTCCAAAACTTCACCAAGCCGTCTCCGATACTTCCGCGATGCACTTTACACATAAAAGCGGAGACTTATTAAAAAAACTTTGTCGACAGTCTGTAGGTAGCTAATTTTAGCTGTCTTTTTATTTTTGGTTAAAAGTTTGTAGTGTGTGTAAAGTTTTAGTAGGTAAATAGTATAGCTGACTTTTACACAAAGCGCGCGACTTGACCGTCTGGCACTCAAATAGACTTGCTATTACTTTGCTTTGTGATTATATAACATGTTTATTTGAGTGCCGGGAAACTTAGCAAGACCGAAAGATGAAGGCGGGGCTGATGGCAAGGATGCCGGGGGATGGCCCCTGAGGCAAGGAAGCCGAATGGGCCAGGAACCCTCTCGGAATCTGATGTCGAGCGCTAGTTTAGCCTGTGAGGTCACCGGAGCAAGCAGTGCAAAACGTCAGCTACCTACAAAGTTTTGACACACACAAGTTTGTTTTTGTTGTGTTATTTTAAAATATTTTTATGATATAATTTTAAATAAGGTAAAATACTGACAAGGAGAAGAATAAAATGGTAAATTTTAGAGCAAGTTTCCTGGTGGCCAGAGTTGTCGTTGTAGAAAATGAAAAAGTTTTGCTGGTAAAGCATCAAGATGGAAAAAAAGTTGCGTGGGTGTTTCCAGGAGGGAGGGTTGAAGAGAATGAATCGGTAGCTGCTGCTGCCATAAGAGAATGCAAAGAAGAAACAGGGTATGAAGTAAAATTAAATGGAGTTTGTTATATTCAAGAATATGATATTTACTATGTAACGTATTTTTATTCCACAATAATAGGAGGGAAGTTAGCGCTTGGCAGTGACCCAGAACTGCCTAAAAATAGACAAGTGTTAAAAGAAGTAAAATGGATAGATTTTAAGGATTTAAAAAATTATGAAGTCTACCCTAAAAAGCTTGCAGAGTTAATACAGCAAAAAGATTTTTTTAACTGCCTCATCCCCATTCCTGAGACTTTTTTATAATTTTAACAATATATAAGAATTTTAGGAGGAATTTTACATCATTTGTCGAATATATAATTACAGAAAATTTTTTGAGTGTTTTAAAAGTGGGGTGTGTAAGATGACGTCAATTAAATCACAGGAAATTTGTTATTTGCCCATCGATGCTATAAGACCTAATCCATACCAGCCGAGAAAGACTTTTGACATAAAAAATCTTCAAGAATTGTCGGAGTCTATAAAAATGTATGGGGTTTTACAACCAATCACTGTGAGAGTGGTAAATGGCAATTCTTATGAGTTAGTGGCAGGGGAAAGAAGATTGAGAGCTTCAAAATTGGCTGGACTTACTGAAATACCTGCAATAATTGTAGATGCCTATGATGAAGATTCTGCTATTTTGGCGTTAATTGAAAATTTGCAAAGAGAAGACCTCAATTTTATTGAAGAGGCAGAAGGATATTACAACTTGATAAATGACCACCATTTAACACAGGAAAAATTGGCGAAAATGTTGGGAAAAAGTCAGTCAACTATAGCAAACAAGTTGAGAATTTTAAAATTAAGCAAGGAAATAAAGGAAAAATTAATAGAAAATGACTTGACAGAGAGACACGCAAGAGCCCTCTTGCGCCTTCCTGATGAAGAACTACAAAAAAAGGCGTTAGATGTTATTATAAAGAAAAAACTGAATGTCAGTGAAACGGAAAAACTTGTACAAAGCATGATAGACAAAATTACAAAACAACAAGAAGAAAGCAAAAAAGACAGCAAAAAGATGATGAAATTTTACAAAGACATAAGAATATTTGTAAACACAATCAAGCAAGCTGTAGATTTGATGAGAAAATCAGGGGTGCCGGCTGAATATGACAAAAAAGAAAGTGATGATTATATAGAATTTATAATAAAAATTCCAAAAACATAGTAACTATTTACTCACCCCCTCATGTGCTTTTGTTCCATGTGGAACAATGGTATAATAGACATATAAAATTCAATTGACTATTGATTAATATAGCGCATATTATAGAAGGGGGTGAAATTGTGAGCAAAGTTATTGCCATCGCCAATCAAAAGGGTGGAGTAGGAAAAACTACCACTGCTATAAATTTAGGCTATTCTTTAGCTGTTTTAGGGAAAAAAGTTTTGTGTGTAGATATAGATCCTCAGAGCAACATGACAAGTGGTTTTGGCATTAACCCTGTTTCACTGGAACATACTACTTATACTGTTTTAATAGAAGAGGACGATATAAAGAATGCAATAGTCTTTTTAAAAGAAATGAATGTTTCTGTTGTTCCTTCTAGCATTCAATTGGCAGGTGCTGAAATTGAATTAGTTCCTATGATTTCTCGAGAATTTAGATTAAAAAATGCTTTAAAAGATATTAAAGAAGAATTTGACTATATATTAATAGATTGCCCTCCATCTCTTGGACTTTTGACGATTAACGCCCTTACAGCTGCTGATTCAGTGATTGTTCCTATTCAGTGTGAATATTATGCATTAGAGGGTCTTACACAGCTTATGAATACTATTAATCTCGTTAAAAAAAGTCTAAATCCAAATCTTGAAATAGAAGGCGTGGTTCTCACAATGTTTAATGCACGCACTAATTTGTCTATACAAGTGGTTGATGAGGTGAAAAAATTTTTTAAAGACAAAGTTTATAGAACTATTATACCTCGCAATGTTCGTTTAGGAGAGGCGCCAAGCTTTGGAAAGCCCATTTCATTATATGACCCTACTTCAAAAGGCGCAGAAGCCTATGAGGAACTAGCGCAGGAAGTTGTGGAAAGGGCAAAAATATAAAATAGGTGGTGATCAAATGGCCAGCAAAAAAGGATTGGGTAGAGGTTTGCAGGCTCTTATACCTGAATACCAAACTGAAGACTTGCAGGGAGTAGAAACCATTAAAATATCTGATATTCAACCTAATCAATATCAGCCGCGAAAACATTTTAACGAAGAAACTTTAAAAGAACTGGCAGATTCAATAAAGGAGCATGGTGTAATACAACCTATAATAGTGCGAAAAATAAACAGCAGTTATCAAATTGTAGCTGGAGAAAGAAGATGGAGAGCTGCAAAAATTGCGGGACTTTCTGAAATACCAGCCATTATTAAGGACTTTGATGATCGACAAGTGATGGAAATAGCTTTAATTGAAAATTTACAAAGAGAAGATTTAGATCCAATCGATGAAGCTAAAGCGTATAAGTCTTTAATGGAACAGTTTAATCTTACGCAAGAAGAAATATCTAAAAGAGTGGGAAAAAGTCGTTCTGCAATTGCCAACAGTATAAGGCTTCTCAACCTTGATGAGAGAGTTCAAAATATGCTCTCAAAAGGTGACATAACAATAGGCCATGCAAAAGTGATACTTTCTCTGACAAATAAAAATTTGCAATATGAAGTGGCAAATAAAATTGTACTGGAAGGGTTAAATGTAAGAGATACAGAAAAATTAATTAAAAATTTGTCAGAAACCAATAGAAAAGTTTCAAAAAGAAATGAAAGAAAAAGTACAAACGTTCACCTTAAGGAAATAGAGGAAAATCTGTGCAGTTTATTAGGAACAAAGGTTAAAATATCTCACAAAAGTAAAAATAAAGGAATTATACAAATAGAATATTATGGGGAAGAAGACCTGACAAGAATTTTAGAAATATTCTATGGAAATGGTATGGAAAAAAAAGCATTTGTCTAGGGGAAAATGCACAGTTTATTGACAAACCTTTTTTGTATGTAAATTAAAGTTTCCTGCTTTATATTAAAGTGCAGGCTCACATATCTAAGTGTGCCTAAGGCTCGTTTTGGGCAGCTTCTGAATTCGCTTTTTTTCTCCCACCGAAGTATTTTTAATCTGAAGTGAGAAAATTTCTTTTCTATTTAAAACATATTTTTTAGACTGCTCATGAGAAGCTGCTTTTCCAAAACTTCACCAAGCCGTCTCCGATACTTCCGCGATGCACTTTACACATAAAAGCAGAGACTTATTAAAAAAACTTTATCTACAAACTATGCATTCGTTTAGGGAAATGCATTTTTTATAAGTAATTTTTAAATTCTAAAAAAGATACCCATTTCTATAAGTGGTGATGAATTGCGCAACTTTTAATAAAATGTTAAAATTAAATAGGTGGCAAAATATAATAAAGTGCAGAAAAATTACATGAGGGCATGCTTTTGCCATATGTAAGGCATTATAAAGAGCTATTGCATATAATAGTAGGGAGATTTAAAATAGAGGGGATAGGGGAATGATTTATTTTGACAATGCTGCAACTTCTTGGCCCAAACCTGAATCGGTGTATAAAGAAGTTGACAGGGTTTTAAGAAATTGCGGAAACCCTGGAAGAGGCAGTCATACAATGGCATTAGAAGCAGGAAGAGTTATATTTGAAGCAAGGCAGGAGATATGCCGTATTTTTAATATTAAAGACCCCATGAGAATCGCCTTTACTCTCAATACTACAGAGGCATTAAACATAGCTTTAAAGGGAGTTTTAAAAGAAGGAGACCATGTTATAACTTCCAGCATGGAACACAATTCTATGATAAGGCCTCTTATGGCATTACAAGGTATAGGAATAGAAGTGACTATCGTCAAAGCGAATAGTGAAGGGAAGATTGACCCAGATGATGTAAAAAAGGCGGTAAAGAAAAATACAAAAATGATTGCAATGACTCATGCTTCTAATGTCACGGGTACCATAATGCCAATTAGAGAAATAGGAAATATTGCCCGGGAAATGAATTTAATATTTTTGGTGGATGCGGCTCAGACTGCAGGTGTGCTTGACATTGATGTAGAAAGTCAAAACATACACCTTTTGGCTTTTCCAGGACATAAAGGTTTGTATGGGCCACAAGGGACAGGGGGGCTTTATATAAAGGAAGGAATTGACATAAAAACGATAAAAGAGGGTGGCACGGGAAGTAAATCAGAATCTATATATCAACCAGACCTTATGCCTGATAAGTTAGAAAGCGGTACTCCTAATACACCGGGAATTGCTGGTTTAAAGGAAGGCGTAAAATTTATAAGGTCGGTAGGTATAGATGTAATTCGTGAGCATGAGAAACAACTTACTAAAATGCTAATAGAGGGATTAAAAGAAATAAAAAAGGTCATAATTTACGGACCGCAAAATGTAGAAGAAAGGGTGGGGGTAGTTTCAATACGCATAAAAGATATGGATGTAGGAGAAATAAGCTATCTTCTTGATAGAGAATTTGGAATTGCAACTCGCTCAGGACTTCACTGTGCTTCTTTGGCGCACTCTACAATCGGGACACTACAAACCGGTACTTTACGGTTTGGAATTGGGTATTTTAACACAGAAAAAGAAGTAGTTGAAGCTATAAAAGCTATAGAGGCGATTTCACATAAAACACCCTAAAAAATGGAGGAGGAACTTATGCAAAACCTATTAGATATTATAGGCAAAAACACGGCATTAATTATTTCTTTTTTAATAGTTTTATCTTTCATTCAATTCATTTTTATAATAGTAATCAACTCAAGGTTTTTAAAATTAAACAGAACCTATAAAAAAATGATAAAAACCTTAGAAAAAGGGGATGTTTTTGACATTTTTTCAAAAATTGCCACAGAAAACGAAGAAATCAAAGATAAGCTGGACAAATTGCACATTGATTTAAATGGCTTAGATAGGGAAGTAAAGACTGCAATTAAGAAAGTAGGAATTGTAAGATACAACGCTTTTTCTGATGTAGGTTCTGATTTAAGTTTTTCTATTGCCCTCCTGGATAGTAATGACAATGGAATAGTATTGTCAGGCATATATGGTAGGAATGAAACAGCTACATTTGCCAAACCTATTGAGAGAGGGCAGTCAAAGTATCCTCTTTCTGCTGAAGAAGTACAAGCTATAGAAAGAGCCAAAAGAAAAGCTTTATAGAAAAACAGGAGAGTGGTGGCTTTGATTCCATTCATCGTAAATCCGGTGGCGGGCGGGGGCAAAGCTTATAGAAAGATTTCCGAAATCGAAAAAATTATGAAAGAGAAATTAATCGATTACAAAATTTTTATCACAAAATACGCAGAAGAAGGAGAAGTATTGGCGAGGAAAGCAGCCTTTAGCAGTATAAATTTGTAGAAATTTACAAAGCTAAAAGAGTGGAGATAAACACAAAAAAGGAACTACCTATTTGTGTTGACGGTGAAATAATTCAAGATAAGAGATTAGAATTAAAAGTGGAAAAAGATGCCATAAATCTGTGCACAATATAATTTATAGTATATTGCATTAAACTCTCAGGAATAATAATTATGTGAACCTGAGAGTTTATTATTTTTGGAGGCGAATAAATGGAGGAAAAGACAAGAAGAAAGTTAATCATAATAGGTGGTGCGGAAGACAAAGAAGATAAATGTGAGATATTAAAGGAAGTCGTAAATTTGTCAGGGGGTAGAGATAGTAGAATAGTAGTAATGACGACAGCCACAGAAAAACCTATTGAAGCTGGAAAAATGTACGTTTCTATTTTTAAAAAATTAGGAGCAAATGAAGTAAAAGTAATAAACATAGATTCAAGAGAAGATGCAGAAATAAATTATGCAAATGATGTACTTAAAGATTGCAGCTGTGTATTTTTTACAGGTGGTGACCAACTGAGGATAACAAGCATTTTAGGAGGAAGTGGTATAGATAGATTATTGCAAGAATTAAATGAAAATGGAGTTTTAATCGTGGGGACCAGTGCAGGTGCTTCTGTGATGTCTCAAACCATGATTGTTGAGGGAAAAGATGAAGATTCGCCAAGAAAATGTACTATAAAAATGGCACCGGGCTTAGGATTATTAAAAGATGTTATAATTGACCAACATTTTGCACAAAGGGGTCGTATTGGAAGGCTTCTTGCGTCAATTGCACAAAATCCAAATAATCTTGGCATAGGAATAGACGAAGATACAGCTATAGTTGTGGAACAAAATTGTTTTAGAGTGATAGGTTCCAATGCTGTGACGGTGGTAGACGGAAGAAAATTAAGACATACCAATGTTTCTGAGTCAAGTCCTGACGAAATTTTAGCCCTTACCAATGTAACCCTTCACATATTGCCATCAGGTTGTGGATATGACTTAAAAAATTGGGTACCTTTAGTCAAATTCAAGGAGGATAAAGTATGATTATCAAAGATATAAGGGTATATCGAGGCAGAAACATATACAGTCACAAACCAGTAATAAAAATGGTAGTAGACATAGAAGGTTTTGATATACCCACAAAAGACATAACTGGCTTTAATGACAGATTAATAGAACTACTTCCGGGGTTGTCAAAACATGGCTGTTCTTATGGATATGAAGGAGGTTTTTTAAAAAGGCTGGAGGAAGGCACATATTTGCCCCATGTGACAGAGCACATAATTTTAGAACTTCAGCACATGCTAGGATATGACGTAAAATTTGGAAAGGCAAGGAATATAGAAGGAAATTTTTACTATATAATTTCGGAGTACAGCCTTGAGGAATGCGGCGTGAGGGTTTGCAAATTGGCGGTTGAAATGGTCAATAAACTTATAAAAAGAGAAGAATTTGACTTAGAGGGAAAGCTTGACAAAATAAGAAATATAATTGCTGAAATAGAATTAGGGCCAAGCACAATGGCTATAAAAAACGAAGCAATAAAAGCTGGAATTCCAGTTACAAGAGTAGGCAATGGAAGCATATTGCGGTTAGGCTATGGAAAATATCAAAAGATGATTGAAGGAACTATATCCCAAAACACCAGCTGCATTGCTGTCGACATAGCGTCAGACAAAATTTTGACAAAACAGATTCTAAAAGACCACGGTTTTCCTGTGCCAGAAGGTGATGTTGCTTATAATGAAGAAGAAGCGATTGCCATTGCGGAGGAAATTGGGTATCCTGTGGCTATAAAGCCTTATGACGGCAACCAAGGAAAGGGAGTACATCTAAATATAACTATTAAAGAGGAAGTAACTATAGCTTACAGAAATGCTAGAAATTATAGCGACCTTGTTATAGTAGAAAAAAACATTAAAGGAAGGCATTACAGAGTGTTGGTAGTAGGTGAAAAAGTCGTAGCAGTAGCAGAAAGATTTCCAGCTCATGTGATAGGAGACGGAATTCACACCATACAGGAATTAGTAGAGATTGAAAATAAAAATCCTTTAAGAGGAAAAGGCCATGAAAAGCCCCTCACAAAAATAACAATAGACGCGATATCAAAAATGACTTTAAAAAGACAAGGATTTGAGCTAGAAGATATACCTAAAAAAGGGCAAAAAGTGTTTTTGCGAGAAAGTGCAAATTTGAGCACAGGAGGAATCGCTATAGATAGGACAGAGGATATTCATCCCTATAATATCGAAATTGCGATAAGAGCTGCAAAAGCAATTGGGCTTGATATTGCAGGAATAGATATTACAATGGAAGACATAAGAAAACCTCTCACAAAGGAAAACGGAGCCATCATAGAAATAAATGCTTCACCAGGCATAAGGATGCACCACTATCCCAGCAAAGGAAAACCCAGAAATGTAGCAGCAGCCATAATAGACATGTTGTTTCCCAAAGGGAGCAAAGCCACAATACCTATTATTTCTATTACAGGTACTAATGGAAAGACCACAGTTACAAGGATGACTGCGCACATATTAAAAACTTACGGTTACACTGTGGGAATGACTTGTACTGATGGAATTTACATTGACGACGTATGTGTCTATAAAGGTGACAACACCGGACCTAAGAGTGCAAAAACTTGCCTGGCAGACAAAAATATAGATGCCGCTGTATTGGAGACGGCAAGAGGAGGTATCATAAGGGAAGGTTTAGGTTATGACCTTGCAGATGTAGGTGTCATAACAAATATTTCTGAAGACCATCTCGGCATTGATGGGATAGAGACTTTAGAAGATTTAGTTTTTGTAAAAGCTTTGGTGATTGAAGCGGTAAAAAAAGATGGATATTGTGTGTTAAATGCTGATGACCCGATGACCACTTATTTGGCCCAAAGGGCAAAAGGGAAAATAATATATTTTTCAATGTACGATAATAACCTCACTGTAAAAAAACATATAGAAAAAGGCGGAATAGCAGTATACGTTAAAGACGGTGTCATCGTTATAGCGAATGGGCAGATAGTTCCAGTTGTAAAGATAGAAGAAATCCCTGCAGCACTGTCAGGCAAAGTTTTGTATAACGTGGAAAACGCTCTTGCAGCAATTGCTGCATGCTATGGGATAAAAGTGCCTGTCAATATAATTGCAAAAGGCATAAAAACTTTTTATTGTGACACCACCCACAACCCAGGAAGGTTTAACTTGTTTAATGTAGGGAATTTCCGAGTTTTGGTGGACTATGGCCACAATATCGCAGGGATAAAAAGCGTAATAGAAGCTGCTCAGAAGATGGATGCAAACAGGCTCATTGGAGTGATAGGAGTTCCAGGTGACAGAACAAATTCCAGCATATTAAAAGTTGGAGAAATTTGCGGAAGAGAATTTGACTTCATATATATAAAAGAAGACTTAGATTTAAGAGGTAGAAAGCCGGGAGAAGTAGCAAAGATATTAGAACAGGGCGCAATAAAAGGTGGTATGGATAGGCAAAAAATAAAGACGATTCTAAAAGAGACGGAAGCATTAAGGGCAGCTATGTACAACGCTGAACCAGGAGATTTGATAATAGTTTTTTATGAAAAGTATCAGCCGATTATAGAAGTGATAGAGGAGTTTATCAAAAACAAAGACCTTAAAAATATTGAAATAAAATTAGAAAGGGCTTAACTCAAGCCCTTACAGACTGTAGACAAACTTTCGTAAAGGAGATATTTTGCATAAGGAGCGACTTGTTACAAAGCGGTAACAAAACTTAGCAAGACCGAGGGTGGAGGCAGGGCCGAAGCCATGGATGGCGAAGGCGGGCACCTGAGGCAAGGAGGCCGATTGTGCCCGGTACCCTGCCGGAGCCCGAAGGTCGAGCTTTAGTTTTGTCGCTTTGGAACATCGGAGCGACGATGCAAAATATCTCCTTTGAATATTTTTTAACTTTGTCAACAAACTGAAAGGGCTTAACTCAAGCCCTTATAGTTTGTTGACAAACCTTTTGAGGTATAAATTAAAGTCTCCAGCTTTATATTAAAGTGCAGGCTCACATATCTAAGTCGTGTCTATGGCTCGTTTTGGACAGAGGGGACACACTAAGATACTTCCGCAATGCACTTTACGCATAAAAGTGGAGATTTTTTTAATGTGACTTTGTTTACAGACTGAAAGGGCTTGACTTTAAGCCCTTACTTTGTTTTGTTCGTATATTTCATTTATTGTTTTAAATATACCTAAGGAGATGATGTCTGCCATTTTCATTACAGTCCTAAGCCTTGTATTTTGAAGTACCATGTATTCCATAAAACCAGAGATATTGACAATTCCTGTAACAAACATGTCTCCCACAGGAGGAAGGTCTTTTGAAACTCCTGCTCCTGGTTTTATAGGTCCTTTTCCAACAGAGATGTGGCCTACGTGGTTTAAAGAACCCAAACAAGCGTCTATCGCTATCATAAAAGGACGTCCATAATTTAAATTTATGTACTTTAAAACCTGATGTATGTTTTTTGCATGTAGTGGTTCTTCTAAAGTGCCGAAAATATGAGCTTTTCCCTTAAGAAGCGGCTTTAGTTTATGACCAATTAAAGGTCCAAGGCTGTCGCCTGTAGACCTGTCAGTACCTATGCAAAGCAAAACTATTTCTTTTTGATAGTCATAAAGGTCAAGCATGTATTGAGAAAAAAATCTATAAAAATGCCAAACAGCTCTTTTGTCTTCAATATTTATTAACTCCATATGTTTCTCCTTTCTTAAGTTGATAAGTCTTACAAATATATTTTTGTCAACTATGTAAAATTAAATACAGGTAATTTCCGGTTTTAATTATTGAAAAACCTTTCTTACTTGTGTAATATATAAAATATAAAGGAAATGAAGCGGGTGATGGAATGGAGACAATAGCTCAACTATACCAAAAATTTTCAAGTCTTTACGATATAAAAATATTAAAAGTAACTTTCGACATCATAAAAATTTTGGTTATAGCTTTTATAGGTATAAAAATAGGAGACATACTTATATCAAGGTTTTACAAATTACAGACAAAAGGAAAAATACAGCTTCCTGAAAGAAAGATAGGCACTTTAATGTCTCTTACCAAAAATATATTGAGATATGTCATTTATTTCATAGCAGCTGCTTCAATACTAAAAATTTTCAACATAGAAATGACATCAATATTGGCAGTTGCCGGAATTGGCAGTTTGGCTATAGGTTTTGGTGCTCAAAATCTAGTCAAAGACGTAATTTCGGGATTTTTCATAATATTTGAAGATCAGTTTGGAGTTGGGGATTATATAACGATAAATAATTTTTCGGGTCTTGTTGAAGAAGTAGGACTTAGAACAAGCAAAATAAGGGATTTTTCGGGCGATTTACATATAATACCAAATGGAGAAATAAAGACTGTAACAAACCATACACGAGGCAGTATGAGAGCGCTTGTAAATGTAGGTATTCCTTATGAGGAAGATATTGATAGAATAATAAATGTGCTCACACAAATTTGTGAAGATATAAAAAAATCCAGGAATGATGTGATAGAGGGCCCTACAGTCTTGGGAATTACGGATTTTCAGGACTCGCAAGTTTTAATAACGATTATTGCGAAAACAGAGCCTATGAAACAATGGGAAGTTGAAAGGGATATAAGATACAGGATAAAAAAAGTATTTGATAGAGAAAAGATTACATTTCCGTATCCGCATACAGATGTTACAATAACAAATATTGACACATAACTTGGTTAGTAATGTGTGAAAATCAAAGCACCTTTTCAGTTGATTTATTAAGTTCATAGATTGGTTAGAGGTGATTGCTTTGCCAAAAGAACTCCATGTAGGAGATATTGTAAAGATGAAAAAAAAGCATCCTTGTGGTTCTGATGAATGGGAAATTTTAAGAGTGGGTATGGATATTCGAATAAAATGTTTGAAATGTGGCAGAATGGTTTTGATGCCCAGGCCTAAATTTGAAAAAAGCATTAAAAAAATTTTAAAAACGGTTGAAAATCCCCAAGGACAATGATAGAATATGTGTATGGATTGCCGCCTTGCCCGTTTAGGGCCGTTTAGTCCAAAAGGAGGTGAAAAAATGAGGTCATACGAGACAATGTACATTCTCTCTCCAGATTTAAGTGAAGAGGAAAGAAAAGGCTTAATAGAAAGATTTAAAAACCTCATCATTGAAAATGGTGGAGAAATAACCAATTTTGATGAATGGGGTAAGAGAAAATTAGCCTATCCAATTGACAAAAAGCCTGAGGGATATTATGTACTGATGAACTTTAACAGCGACTCAAAGGTTTCTCAGGAATTGGAGAGAGTTTATAAGATCACAGATGGCGTTTTGAGATATTTAATAATAAGAACTGACGAATGATCATTTATTAATATAAAAAGGTGGGTTAAAAATGTTAAATAAGGTTATTTTAATAGGCCGGCTTACAAAAGACCCTGTAATGAGGTATAGTGCCAATATGGTTCCTGTTACTACTTTTACGTTAGCGGTTAACAGGAATTATGTCAGTCAGAGCGGGGAAAGGCCTACTGATTTTATACCCATCGTCACATGGAGAAAGCTTGCAGAGATCTGCGCTAATAACTTAAAAAAGGGTAGACTAATAGCAGTGACGGGAAGCATTCAAACCCGTTCATGGGATGATAATAGCGGCAATCGGCATTGGGTTACAGAAGTGGTAGCAGACGATGTGAGATTTTTAGAGCCGAAATCTGGTTTTGGCAGCAGTGGCAATGCTGAAGAAAATAGAGATTTTGATGAAGGCTTTGACAGTGTATTTGAAGATATACCGGAAGAGTTTGAGGGCTTTACACCTATAGAGAGTGAAGATGATTTACCTTTTTAAAAAGGAGGTTGAAGGATGACAACAGCTAATACGACAACGAAAGACAGTGCAGCTGCGAAAAAAAGAGGCAGAAAAGCAAAGAAGCGTGTTTGTGCTTTTTGTTCAGATAATATAGACAAAATTGATTACAAAGATGTAGCAAGGCTCCGCAAGTACATCACAGAAAGAGGAAAAATTCTGCCAAGAAGAATTACAGGAAACTGTGCAAGGCATCAAAGGCAGCTTACAAAAGCTATTAAAAGAGCAAGACAGATTGCACTACTACCATATACAGTAGAATAATGATATAATAATAAGAGGGCGATGCCCTCTTTTAGTTTACTATTTAGAAAAGCTGTTAAAAATAAAGGTGGAATGAAGGTATGAAAAATAACTTTGAAATTGCTAAAAATATCATGAGCATTGAGAATTTAAAAATAAACCTTTTAGGGAAAGTATATTCTCTCTTTAAAGCTTTTAACGAAGATGAAGCTGGAGAAGTATTGATAGATAATCTTTGCGATATTTTAATTTCTGCGTACTTATTAGGAGAGAAATTAGGTTATGACTTTGAAGAAATGGATGAGCAAGTAATTAAAAAACTCAAGCTTCAAATTATCGATAAAAACTTTGATGGAGACTATAATTTTTCTGGTCTAGAAAGATACATAAAGGGTAGAAAGCGGGAGTGATTTAATGGATGCCAGAAAACTTACAAATGCAGCAATGATGACTGCAATGGCTGTTGTAATAACGTTGGTAGGAGTATACGTTCCTCTGTTGTTTTTGCTGTTTTTTTTAATACCTGCTCCTATAGCCATAACTTGTGTAAGAAGTTCTGAATCCTATGCTGTAGCGGCGTCTTTCGCTGTGTTTATTGTAAATGTAATTTTTACAGATATAATTACTGCATTTATAAGCTTGTTTTTTGCGTTACAAGGTTTTCTAATAGGGTATTTGATATTGAAGAAGCGAAAAGCCAGTGAAATTGTCATAGATACCTCTGTTGTGTCAGTGTTTAGTATAATTGTAATATTTTACTTTATAAAAATAGCTTTTAACATAAATGTCATTGATCAATTTTTTAAAATCTTTGATATGAGCACAAAACAAGTATTATCCATTTATAAAGGGCATCCTGATATTTCTTCTATAAAAAGCACTCTTATGGCACTGGAACAGATGGTAAAGATGAGCCTTCCTGCCTCCATAATAATTACTGTAGTCTCTATCATCTTAATTAATTACATTGTCATAGCAAAAGTCCTTAAAACGCAAAGAGTTTCAATAGATACACTTCCTACTTTTGAAAATTGGAGAATGCCTTATATCACAGGTTGGATTTTCATCGGGGCATTAATATATCAGTATTTTTTAGAAAAACCAGAGATAATTACCACAAATATCATTATATTGCTTTCACTAGGTTTTACTTTAGGCGGGATGTCAGTTGTAAAGTATTATTTAACGCATAAATTAAATGTTAAACCTCTATTATGCAATCTTATACTTGTATTTTTGTTTATTTTTCCTCTTACCTCCTGGCTGCTTACCATATTAGGCATTGCGGATACAAGCATGAATTTAAGAAAATACATGCTTTAAAAGATGAGAGGTGTTTTTGTGGATAAGAAGTTTTACAGGATAATTTCTTCTGTCAGTGTGATAAATATTTTGCTGTCAGTTATATTAATAGCTTTTATGTTTTATTACAACAAGATAATTGCTTCCATTTCCTTAATTATTCTTCTTTATGTCCTTTTAAGTGAGTACTTTGGCATAAAGAAAAAACAGTTGGAGCTGGATAGATACCTGGAAAACCTATTTTTCAATGTAGATAAGGCATCGAAAAGTGTTTTGGCAAAAATGCCAATTCCAGCAGTTGTTTTAAACAGCAAGGGGGAAATACTGTGGTACAATTCCAGCTACGCTCAAGCTTTTAATGAAAATGAAGAAATAAAAAAACTGATAAAGAGATATCTCAGTAGTAAAATTGATGACAGAAAGAACCAAATAGAATTTAATGGCAAATACTATTCAGTGTTAAAAATAGATTCACAACTCAAAAGAAAAAAAGGTGAAGATTTAAGTTGCACTCTTTTATTCCTTGACAATACTGAATACATTCAGCTTAAAAAATCTTTGGTTTACGATAGACCTGTGGTAGGGCACATAATAATTGACAACTACGAAGAAGCAATGATGGCAATAGAAGACATAAAAAAAGCGGTCATTTCTTCAGAAATAGAGAAAAAACTTTCAGAATGGGCTTCTTCAATAAAGGCTTTTATGAAAAAATACGATGACGACAAATACCTTATCATATTTAAAGAAGAGGGTTTAAAAAATCTGGAAGAAAACAAATTTGAAATATTAGATAAAGTGAGAGAAATTGGAGAGGACATCAAAATCCCGTTGACCTTAAGCATAGGTATTGGCGCAGATGCCGGTGACTTTTTAGCCTTAAATGAATACGCCTCTAGCGCTTTAGATTTAGCATTAGGGCGAGGCGGAGACCAAGCGGTAATAAAAAGAGGAGATAAAATTTCTTTTTATGGAGGAAGGACACAAGCTGTCGAAAAGAGGACAAAAGTAAAGGCGAGAGTAATTGCCCACGCTATAAGAGAGCTCATAAAAGAATCCTCTACGATTTTCATAATGGGACACAACTTCATGGACTTTGATTCATTAGGTGCTGCAATTGGCATGTACAGAGCCTGTATGTCTCTTGACAAAAAAGCCTATATAATTTTAGACAAATCTAATGTAGCGATAGATGAGCTGGTAAAGAAGATACAAAGTACAAAAGGCTATGAAGATTTATTTATAAAAAGCAGCGAAGTTAAAAACATGGTGGACCAAAACAGCCTGTTAATAGTAGTTGATACCCATAGACCCAGCTACCTTACCTATCCCGAAATTGTCGACATTGTGGACAGGATAGTTGTTATAGACCATCATAGAAGAGGAAAAGAATTTATCGACAAAGCATTGCTTGTTTACTTGGAGCCTTATGCTTCTTCTGCATGTGAATTGGTCACAGAAATTTTACAGTACATAGCGGACAAAATTGACTTAAAGACTGTAGAAGCAGAAGCACTCATGGCAGGAAT
Source organism: Thermoanaerobacter kivui (assembly GCF_000763575.1). NCBI lineage: Bacteria > Bacillati > Bacillota > Clostridia > Thermoanaerobacterales > Thermoanaerobacteraceae > Thermoanaerobacter > Thermoanaerobacter kivui. The sequence continues at coordinate 2,375,042 of NZ_CP009170.1, read as the reverse complement.
AGCGGTGGATACAAAAAATTTCACTTTTAGGACAGGCTCAAGGACTTTTGAAGCGGCCTCTTTTTTGAGGAGAAAGGGCGCAGATACAACATCTGTCAAGCAGCTTTTCCAAAACGACTTAGCTTCTTACGTCATAAAGTCTTCAATAGTGAAAAGCGCTGAAATATTGGATAACGGCATTGCAATAGCAATAAGCCCTGCAAATGCAAACAACCTTATCATAGCTCAGGCTGCTGATGAGCTTCTCACAATAAAAGGAGTACAGGCTTCTTTTGTCCTGTTAAAAAGAGAAGAAGATGTGGCCATAAGTGGGCGCTCCCTTGGAGACATAAATGTGCAGGTTATCCTTGAAAAGCTTGGAGGAGGAGGTCATTTGACTGTGGCGGGAGCTCAGGTCAAAAAGCCAATAGAGGAAGTACTACAAGACTTAAAAAATGCCATTAAAGAATACTTTGAAGAGGAAGGTGAAGACAAATGAAAGTTATATTAGTAAAAGACGTTAAAAATGTAGGAAAAGCAGGAGAAATTGTAAATGTCAGCGATGGATATGGCAGAAATTATCTCCTTCCAAGAGGACTTGCCATAGAGGCTACGGACTCTAACATGAAGGCTCTCAATGAAAGAAAAAAAGCGGAAGAGAAAAAAATGCAGCAGGAGCTGGAGAAGGCAAAAGAAATGGCACAAAAGCTTTCGGGTATCAGCCTGGTTTTAAAAGTCAAGGCTGGAGAAAATGGCAAACTCTTTGGTTCTATAACCTCAAAAAACGTACAGGAGGCCTTAAAAGAAAAAGGTTTTGACATCGATAAAAAGAAAATAGCTTTTAACGAAACTGTAAAAACGACAGGGACATATTATGCAGACATAAAACTTTTTCAGGGAATTACTGCAAAAGTAAGAGTAGATGTGGTGGCAGAGTAACTAAAACAAGGGGGAATAAGGATGGAGTGGAGCAAAATCCCTCCACAAAACATAGAGGCTGAACAATCCGTCCTGGGGTCAATGCTTTTATCTCGAAATGCCATAATAGATGTGTCTGAAATAATAAAAGCTGATGACTTTTATAAAGAATCCCACAAAAAATTATTCGAAGTAATGATGAACATGTTTGAAAAAGACATCCCCGTTGACCTTGTGACAGTTGTTGATGAACTCAGAAAGCGCAACATGCTGGAAGCCGTTGGCGGAATCGATTATATAGCAAGTTTATCTTCCAATGTTATTACCACTGCTAACGTATCTTACTACGCAAAGCTTATAAAAGAAAAAGCCACATTGAGAAGGCTCATTGAAGCCTCTTCAGAGATTATGGAGTTAAGTTATCAAGGAGATGACGTCGAAAGTGTCCTTGACATAGCAGAACAAAAAATATTTGACATAGCTCAGGGGAGAAACACTACTAATTTTTCTCCTATAAAAGACGTATTGATGAATACCTTTTACAAAATAGAAGAACTTTACAAAAACAAAGGGCAGCTTACAGGAATTCCTTCAGGATTTCCTGACCTTGATTTAAAAACCGCAGGATTTCAGCCCTCCGACTTTATATTAGTCGCAGCAAGGCCTTCAATGGGAAAAACTTCTTTTGCACTAAATATTGCACAAAATGCAGCTCTCTCAACCGGCCTTCCCGTTGCTATATTCAGCTTGGAAATGTCAAAAGAGCAGCTGGTAAGCAGGCTTATTTGTTCGACGGCAAATATAGACAGCCAAAAACTTAAAACAGGAAACCTTGACGAAGATGACTGGATGAAACTGGCGGCCGCCATGACTCCTCTTTCCAAAGCCCCTATTTACATTGACGACACCCCTGGAATTAGCGTAATGGACATAAGAGCAAAATGCCGGCGCCTTAAACTGGAAAAGGGATTGGGTTTGGTTATGATAGATTACTTGCAACTTATGCAAGGAAGAGGAAAGGCAGAAAACAGGCAGCAGGAAATTTCAGAAATATCAAGGTCTTTAAAAAGTTTAGCAAGAGAACTCAATGTTCCAGTAATCACTTTATCACAGCTTTCACGCGCACCTGAGACAAGGTCAGACCACAGGCCTATTTTGAGCGATTTGAGAGAATCTGGAGCAATAGAGCAGGACGCTGACATAGTAATGTTTTTGTACAGAGATGATTACTATCACAAAGATTCTGAAAAGAAAAACATAGCGGAAGTTATAATTGCAAAGCACAGGAATGGCCCCACAGGAGTAGTAGAACTCCTATGGCTTGCACAGTATACAAAATTTGTAAGTCTTGACAAGTACAGAATGGAAGAAGGATAAGGGGTGGATGAGCCCGTGAGAGAACTTAAATATCTCAGAAAAATCTCCTATTTTAGCGAATTAGAAGAGCAGCAGCTTAAAAAACTGTATAATATTACAACATTAAAGCCTATCAAAAAGGGATGTATTATCTTTACAGAAGGTCAAAAAGGAGAAGCTATATATTTTGTAAAGACAGGCAAAGTAAAAATATCCAAAATTTCTTCTGTTGGGAGAGAATATACTATAAAGATAATGGAAGAAGGGGATGTCTTCGGAGAATCTACCTTATTTATAGGAGGCGAATATCCGGCTACTGCTGAAGCAATAGAAGACAGTGAAATTCTGGAACTAAAAAATAAAGACATAGAAGACCTAATTTTAAAAGATACCCAAATAGCCCTTAGCATAATAAAAATGTTGGCAAAAAGGTTAAAATACATAGCTGTTGTCATAGAGAACTTAGCCTTGAGAGATTCTGTAGGAAGAACAGCTTCTATTTTACTTACTTTTGCGAGAGAAAGGGGTACCCCTATAAAAGAAGGAATTTTGGTAGAAATAGACCTAAAAAGACAGGAACTGGCCAATTTAGCCGGAACTTCTCGAGAAAATATCACAAGGATTTTAAGTCAAATGGATAGAGATGGAATAATAAAGCTTGGCAAAGACAAAATATTGATAAAAGATTTAGAAGAACTCAGAAAAATGCTCTGATTTTGTCCCAAAGCTATTTGGGACTTTTTTATTTTATGTGATTTTTGTCACAGATTTTTCTCTTAATATACCCTATCATTTACTATGTAAAAACAAATTTAAGGAGGTAGTGGGCATGAAGATGTTTTGTTATCAATGTCAGGAGGCATTGAAGAATACAGGATGTACGACAGTGGGAGTGTGTGGCAAAACAGCAGATGTAGCAAACCTTCAGGATTTGCTCATTTTTACCCTGAAGGGGATATCTTTTTTAAACTTAAAGGCAAGAGAAGTCGGAGTAAATAAGGAAAAATCAGATCGCTTTCTAATCGAAGGCCTTTTTTCTACAATTACAAATGTAAATTTTGATAGAAATTTCTTTTTGAGAAGAATAAAAGAAGCGGTCGCATTAAGAGAAGAGATTAAGGAAGACCTGAGAAAAGCAGGTGTAAAAGTAGATGAATATGAAAGTATAGATGCCATTTCCTGGACTTATGGCACGGATGCAGACATAGAGGCGATTTCACAGGAAGTAGGGGTGTTGTCTACAGAAGATGAAGATATAAGGTCTCTGAGGGAGTTAATAACCTATGGCGTAAAAGGTATGGCAGCTTACGCATACCATGCATATCAGCTGGGATATAAAGATGACAATATATTTAGGTTCATGGAAAAGCTTTTAGCTAAGGTTCTGGATGACAGCTTGACAGTGGATGACTATGTGGCTTTGGCAATGGAGACAGGAAAATACGGTGTAGATACAATGGCACTTCTTGACAAAGCCAATACTTCTACCTACGGTCATCCTGAGATAAAAAAGGTCAATATTGGAGTGAGAAATAATCCAGGAATATTGGTAAGCGGTCACGATTTAAAGGACTTAGAACAGCTTCTTGAGCAAACTGCTGGCACAGGTGTAGATGTATATACTCATGGAGAGATGTTACCAGCTCACTATTATCCTGCTTTTAAGAAATATCCTCACTTTGTAGGCAATTATGGCAATGCGTGGTGGCAGCAGGACAAAGAATTTGAACTATTTAACGGACCGATTTTAATGACTACAAACTGTCTCATTCCACCCAAAGACTCTTATAAAGACAGGGTCTACACTACAGGAGTTGTAGGTTTTGAGGGAGTAAAACATATTCCTGAAGGCCCTGATGGAAAGAAAGACTTTTCAGAAATTATTGAACACGCGAAAAGATGCAAACCTCCTGTAGAAATTGAAAGAGGAGAGATAATTGGTGGTTTTGCTCACAACCAGGTTTTGCAGTTAGCAGATAAAATAGTAGAAACAGTAAAGACAGGAGCAATAAAGAGATTCTTTGTAATGGCAGGCTGCGACGGGAGAATGAAAAGTAGAACCTATTATACTGAGTTTGCCAAAGCTCTTCCAAAGGACACGGTGATTCTAACCGCAGGATGTGCAAAATACAGATACAACAAGCTAAATCTTGGAGACATAAATGGCATTCCAAGAGTGTTAGATGCCGGACAGTGCAATGACTCATATTCTCTTGCTGTAATAGCAATGAAGCTTAAAGAAGTATTCGGATTAAACGACATAAACGAACTTCCTATATCATATAACATTGCATGGTATGAACAAAAAGCTGTAATAGTACTTCTGGCACTACTTTACCTTGGAGTAAAAAATATTCACTTAGGACCAACACTACCAGCTTTCTTGTCGCCAAATGTGACAAAATTACTAGTCGAAAAATTTGGCATTGGCGGAATAACAAACGTAGAAGACGACCTAAAAATGTTCTTAGGAGTATAATCAAACACCGGGGACAGTTCAGTCAGACACCGGGGACGGTTCTTTTTGTCCGAAAACAAAAAGCTCTCCAGAAGATGGGGAGCTTTTTGTTTTATTACCTATAAAAACTCAGCTTTCAGAAATGCAGAAACAAAAGTATTTAAAGTTTTGCAATCATAACAATTATATCCATAAAAGAGGAATGTAAAAGAAATCAAAATAAAAAACAAATAAAGTTTAAATTTTCAATTTATTTTAAAAGTTCCTTTTTAAATCCCTTAACAGTTTATTTTACTGTCTTTTAGACATTTTATAAATTTAACCTATTGTAACTTACAGTTACAAAATTAAAATTTTTCACTGGCGATATATGAAAAAAGGAGAAAAAGAAAGAAAAAAGTGAATAACTTCGATGAAACGAAATATTGTAAGGGCCTATAAGCGTTTTTGCCATTTTACTGGGAGAGGTAAGAATGATAGGATAAAATTGAAAGAGGATTTGGGAGGTGAAGAAAATTGAAGAAAGCTATAGCTTTATTGGCATTAGTAGCTTTTTTACTTGGGATAGTGACGTACATTAACGTAAAGCCCTCCTATATAAATGATAAAAAAGTAATGCAACAATACATGTTAGCAGAAGAAAGAGAACCAAGGGTACATGGAGAACCCATATATCAAGGAAAAAACTAAAGACTTAATATCCTCTTTCCAAATTAATGAAACTATACACGGAAACATTAGTTTAGGAAAGTTCCACAGATTTGCGGATATTTTTAAGTTCCTCACAAAAAACTTCTAAGTTACAGTAGAACAAGCATACGGGCATTACTGATGCCCAAGCTTGTCAGCACAAAAAACTTCTAAGTTACAGTAGAACCCATCCATTTTTGACACTAACCCCGATTCAAATGGAAAGAAAAGATATGTAAAGTGGCGGTGTAAACAAAAAAGAAATTAATGCTTATCTTCCTAACATCTGTTACTTCAATATCCTTTATTATATTTGAATGCAGGTATAGTTACACCATTAGGGTAAGAAGATTTAACAAGATAGTATTTTGTAATATCTGGGAGGTGATGTTGTTATAAGACAAGTTTATAAATTATTGTGGAGGTGGTGATAAGAGAATCTTAGGAAAATGAATTTTTAAAACACGACTGATTTATTACAAAATATTAAGGTGAGGTGTGTGGATATGAAGAATGTCAATTCTCAAATTAAATCTCCAAAGATTTTCAAATTATAATGGCATTTTTTAAGTGCATAAAAGTATTTTTTCTCAAATTATCACAGCCTGATTAAAAATTTTTTTCACTTTCCAAAAGCATTACCGCTAAAATATGTTAATATCTGTTATTGGCAATTTGGGTTAATTGAAGTATAATAAAAAATGAGAGTAGCGAAAGCTACTACTCTCATAAACTTATTTCATTTTGTGCCTGGTATATTACTTCTTCATCTATTTCTCTTAGCCTTTTAGAATACGCATAGAGTAAAGAAGCTGTTACCAGGTTATTTATTATCCTTGGCAGCCCTTTTGTTAGAGAATATATTGCTTCATATGCTGATGGTGTAAATATATCATCCATCATTCCGGCTATTTTCATTCTTGTTTTTATATAATCTTGAATTTCTTCTTTTTTTAGCCCTTGCATCATATACTTTACGGTAATTCTTTGCCTTAGTGCACTGTTTACATTGAGAGCTAATTTGTTTCTTATGTGTGGTTGCCCCGAAAGTATCAGTATATACGGGTTTTGAGAATCCATATTAAAGTTAAATATTATTCTCAAATCTTCGAGAACATCATTAGAAACCAGTTGTATTTCATCTAATATTATGACAGGAGTTATCTTCTGGCTATAGTAAAGTTCTGTTATCGCTCTTTGTATCTGGTGAAAGAGCGTTACTTTTTTGTATGAGGGTGTTTCGCCTAAAATCATAGCCAATGCTTGATAGAATTCTCTCACTGTGAGCGTAGACAGAGCAAAATAACACGGCTTATACGAAGAACGGTTAAGGCTTTCAACATATTTTCTTAATGCGGTAGATTTGCCTGAACCGGCCTCCCCAACGATAAGTCCTATACCCCTTGTTTCTTGCAAATATTTTAGCCTGGCATTTAATTCAGCAATGTCTTCACTTATGTAAAGGTCGTTTACACTTATCTCTTTAGAAAATGGATTAAATTTCATTCCAAAATATTGGGTAAACACTTTAAGGCACCTCTCTTTCAATCAATGATATCGTTAAAAGAGATTACTTTATGCTTGGTAAAATCACTTATTTCTTCATTTTCGCTTACGTCATTTTTGCCTTTTATATACGCAGCAGAAATCTTAGCATTCTCATGAAAGTTCACTTTATACGCTTCTCCTACTTTTTTGCCCTCATAATAAAGTAGAAGCGGCGTATTATCCTTAAGCCACTGCGGGTCATATCTTACTTCTAAGCGAATATTTTTAAACTTTTCTTCTGTTTCATAAAGTATATTTTCCACTTTAAGTGTAGCATCTTTGTTTACTTTACGATTCACTCTTATTAAAAAACATTCATTCAACATATCTATGTCACCACACATATTTATCCTCGATATTTGAGACATGAAAAAATCTAAAGGACTTATGCCAATACTGCTGTGTTCTTTTCTGTTGTAATCTTCCTCCAACCATTTAAAAAACATCATATTGAGCTCATCTATACTCTTTATGGATGTAGGATCTATTGTGCTTAAAAATCTCATTCTTACTGTATGAAAGAATCTTTCTATTTTTCCTTTTGAATGAGGTGAAAAAGGCTCAGCGTGAATAAGAGACGTACCTAATGAAGCACAGATATATTCCAATTGAGTACTTCTATATATCTTTCCATTGTCAGTGTAGAGCATTTTAGGTATCCCCCTTCTTAGCACCGCCTCTTTAAATGAATCTCTTAAAGCTAAAAAATTCTGGGTATAGTAAAAGTGAGCATAGGTACAAAGCCTTGAAGCATCATCTATATATGCAATAAGGTACGTTTGCCTTTTTATTTTACCTTCTTTAATATATGGCCCATACATGACATCAGTTTGCCACAGTTCATTGATGTATTCATGGGAAAACCTCTTTGTTTTACCCTCTTTTTCTTTATCTAAAGATTTTACAGGAATGTTTTTCAAAAACCTATAGAATGTCGAAAGGGATACTTTATCCGGTGATATTATTCCCTCTCCTATCAATGTCTCATAAAGAAGTTTGTTTGGCATTTCAGGATGTTCAAGCTTCTTTTGCTTTATTCTCTCTGAAAGTTCAAAGTCTATCTTTCTGTATTTGCCTCTGTCACTTCGATACCCTGGCTTTAACGCTTCTATACCGCCTCTTAAATACTGATATAGCCACCCTCTAAGTGTCTTGGGAGTATATCTTCTCATTCCAATATAAGGTATCTCAATAGGTTTATCAGAAAGAGCATCAAAATATTCTTTCTGATTTTTTACCTGTCCGTTTAACACCGGACTTATCAGTTAAAATTATGTGAGAGAGGCCAGAAATGATTTTTGGCAATGAGCATAAAACCGTTGGGAGAAGAGTGGTACAAGCTTTAATGTCCAAAATCTCTCTGGCCCTCTCTCTTTGTGAGTTAGTCTCAGATAACTTTATGTAAGGGTTTATTTGCCTTAATCCATATATGATAAAACTTAAATTATTGATTATCCTTTTGGTGTAAAAATATATATGCTGTCTTGAAAATAGTATGGTGGGAAAGTTTCTTTTTAAGTCACTTATGAAAGAACTGAGAGTTTTTTCTCTTGTAAGTGTCTCTTTTAAAGACTTTACAACCATATTGAAAGAATACTGAAAATGAGGAATACAGAAATCAGGGAGGTAGGAAAGAGTCCTTTTGCACACAGGGCATATATATCTTCTTATGGCTATTTTTATGCAGATGGCTCCATTTAAATAGTAACGGTAGTAAAAACCGTGCTTTTTTAATTTTACTTTACACTTGCAGTCAGGATGAGGGCATCTATCTGGTGGGGCAGGGAAATTGTAATCTTTACCTTTATGTAAATATTCTTCAATGTTATCAACATGGAAAACTATTTGCATAAGTAACCTCTCCAATTAAAATTAATGCTAAAGGAATCTGAGACACTTAGAGGTTAGAGGGTGGCTATATCAGTATTTAAGAGGCGGTATAGAAGCGTTAAAGCCGGGTTAATTATATTATATCATTGGCATCAAATGAAAAATATCATAGTATCATAAATTCTGCTTTATTGTATTTTATACTTAATAAAATTTTTTAATGGGTGGTTTCTAAGACGAAATAAAAAATGATATATAAGCTTAATTAATTTAAAAAGGGTGAAATTTTCAATAAAATATGATATAATCAGATACAGTGTTATCTTATTTTTTTCTATCGCATTATTAAACTGGCAACTATATACAATAACAGCTATGCGCCTGTAGCTCAGTGGATAGAGCGTTCGGCTCCGAACCGGGAGGTCGCTGGTTCAATTCCTGTCAGGTGTACCAATATTTACGCAGATTACAGGGTATGGAATATTTCTTCCATACCCTTTTCGTGCAAATTGTATGCTTTTTCTTTACAGAAAATAACGCCAACATTCCATGTTTGATTTAACAAAACCTTGACAACTGGCTCAGTTTTTATTGCTCGTGTTTATGTTCAGGATGCTCATGTTCGTGTTTTTCTACTTTTTCCGGTTCATGTACGTGTTCATGGGTATGTGTTACAGACGCATGAGTATGTTTATGTTCATGAATTGTACCATCATCATGTTTATGAGAATGCGAATGATGAATCTCTGGGTGCGTATGCTCGTGTTCGTGCTTAATTTTTTCTTCCATTTTATGCACCTCCTTACTATCATTTCTTTTCTTTTGTTCTATTTTAATGTTATAATTCAATATTAATCCAATTATGGCAGATAGTCAAGCACTTTCGGGAAATAACATTAAAAACACCTGGGTTTTCTACCGTTCTTCCACTCAAAACTTAAGATCTTTTCTTCATTAAGCAATTATTTATAAGGTCTCTCATCAGTATAACCTCTTCCCTGGATGTTTGAGCATATTCCTCTTCAGTATACACATCTTTCCAATACCCATTTCTATAAGCAAAAATTATTTTTCGAGAAGAATTTATCACAGCGCCCAATCCGTCATCATTAAAACAATCAGCTACATCATCTGCTGTTGCTCCCTGTGCGCCATAACCAGGTACTAAGAAATAGCTTCTATGCATCTTCGTTCTGAGAATCTTTGCTTCCTCTGTGCAAGTCGCTCCAACCACCGCTCCAATGGAACTGTATCCGTAGTTTCCTATAAGGCTATCAGCCATCTTATTTGCCATTTCCGCAACCTTTTCAAAAAAATATCCTTCCTCAGTTTTGATATTTTGTATTGTTCCGGAACCTTTGTTAGACGTTTTTACCAGAATAAATATTCCTTTCCCATATTTCGTACAATCAGAAATATAAGGCAGGATAGTATTTTCTCCCATATAAGGGTTTACAGTTATTGCATCAATATATTCATTCTGAAGATATGCTTTTGAATACATCATAGCAACATCGGCTATGTCACCTCTTTTTACATCAGCAATAACAATCAGACCTTTCTTCTTTGCATATTCGGCTGTTTTAAAAAATGCACGAATGCCCTCGGCTCCATAAACTTCGTAAAAAGCTATCTGAATCTTCACTGCTGGAACAAGGTCATAAACAGCATCTATAATTCCTTTATTAAACAAAAAAATAGCACGACAAATACCTCTCAAACGTCGGGGACGGTTCCTTTTGTCTGATTTTCATTTCAGACAAAAGGAACCGTCCCCGACGTTTGTAAATGGCAAAATTGAAATTCTCTATGATAGCAAGGTAATAGCAGTACATGACAAACATTATCGTTTAAGAAGTATATCCCAGGCCACTTTCTTTCCAGTTATGATGAAAATCCAAAAAAGTTTTGTCAATGAATTGAAAAATATACGCAAATCTTTAGGACTTACTCAAAAAGATGCATCAGTGCAGGCTCTTATTAGCATGGAGGCTTTAAGAAAAATTGAGTGGTTTTAAATATAATTGAAAATGAAAAACATTCTCACTCTATGGAACAATCATTTACAAGAGTTAAATTTTATTTTTAAAAACACCAAATTAACCCCCATTATAATAGGGGTAAAGCATTAACTTTTCCTATACATCAGCTGTTCTCAAAAGCCTTTAAACATATCTTTATACTTATCGTTAATTGATATTTTAGCATCTTTTACATATTCATTTATTATACTGTCAACATATTTTCTGTATTCATTTTGCATCTCGCTTGTCATCTCTTCGGTTTTTTTCAATTTTCCACTGTTTATTCCTTCTTCTATAATAGAATTGTATAATTTGCCAAATAACAGCATTCTTCTTACATTGTAGTTTTCATAGGTATTCCAATATTCATCTTCTGTCATACCGCTGGCAGCAATCAATTCGTTTAATTTTTTCTTTGCTTCGGGATACTCGTTAAATTCCTTCTTTTCTTTTTCTATATATGCATTTATCTCATTTTGCGAAACTTTTACATTGTATTTATTTGCCAGATATTCTTGTACTTTTTCCTTGATTAATTTTTGCAATATATAATCATCTATATTATCTGTTTGTACCCCTGATGCTAATGTTAACTCCTTCCGTAATTCAAATTCATTTTTGTATATCGGTATACCATTAACTTCTGCAATTATGTCACCCTGTAATTTATCCTTGTTGCTTTTAAAAAAGGCAGATACTTTTTTCACAACATTATTAAATTGTAATTCATTTGCTTTTTCTTGCGGATTTGCTGCTGAAAATGAAAAAGCAACAATAGCTAAAATAAATATCAGAAAAATACTCAAACTAATTAAAATTAAAGTTTTTCCTTTTTTCACTTCAATTCACCTCCTCAAAAGCTAAATGTTAAAGTCGTATAGTCAGTCCAACTACTTGGTATCCAACTAGGATCTAATTGGAAAAGAGTCTTTGCAGTAGAATTAACAGTTTTTGTTGTCGTAGAATAATAACTGATTGCATAAGAACTATACAAATCAAAATATATTAATGTATTTGGATTCCAAATTGAACCATTCGGATTTTTTACGAATTTTGAAGGATCTATTGTACCAATTAAAACTCCAGAACTAGCATCAACAACATCAACACCTACCAAGTAACAATTGCCATTACCTATTTCAGGATGATTTGGCAAGTTGTTAAAAGCAGCAACATAATGATCACCAATAGACTTCATGGGGTAATCAATGTAATTAGAAGCGCTGTAATTTACGTAAAAAGCGAAAATTTTCATGCCCCAATCGCTGGACCACGCATAATGGCGTATATAGTTCTGGGTAAAAGCAGCAAAACTTGGAATAATATTAATACTAATCAGTAAAACTATAATTAATAATTGTTATTTTCTTTATGGCCATATTATCACCCCCCTTCTATTCTCTTATAGGCTTGTGCATAATTTGAAAGCCTTCATTTAAGCGATTCTGGAGACATACTTTTTTTCTATCACTCTTGAATTTTTTATCTTTTATGTAGGATTTCACCTCCCATTTGTCGAATTATTATATATACAGCATGAAAATATTTCTTAAGGAGGAGGAAATCCTACATGTACCAGCTTCAATTACTTTTAAATATACCTGAACTCTTTACTTCCCAGTCTAAAATAGACTTTTATTCTTCTATGTTTAAAAATCTAGACTTGTCTTCAATACCTGAATTCTCTTCCTCTAGTCATGGCCGTAAGGGTTATTCTCATCATGCAATGTTTAGAGCTTTTATTGTTATTAAGCTTTAAGATTCGGTACAATTTCTGACCTTTTAGATTATCTCCGCAATAATCTTATCATTGCTCATCTTTGTGGCTTTAACATTTTTAAACCTCTTCCTTCTTATTGGACTTTCCGCCGTTTTATTAATGAGTTCTCTCAGGATTATTTGACCTCTATCTTTCAAAATCAGTCAATATCCTCAAAAATATGGGAATTATCTCCGGTGAGTTTATTTCCATGGACTCTGCCCCTATTAAAGCTAATACTAAGTTAAATAACCCTAAATACTTATTAGACTGGTACATAATGTTTTATTAAAGCCACAAAAACCATATTATTGTTTATATCCTTCTTGATCTACCAAACTTTTCTACAGTTATTATAATATACATTTTTCGCAATGTCTACTATATTTTAGTATAGTTTTTATTACATTTCCAGTTAATATTTACATAAATGAGCAAAAAAACTATACTAAAGTATAGTCTCGGCTTGTTGACAAAGTCAGAAATTTTAAAATAGGATATTTTGCATCGTCACTCCGATGTTCCAAAGCGACAAAACTAAGCTCGACCTTCGGGTTCCGGCAGGGTACCGGGCACAATCGACGTCCTGTCTCAGGTGCCCGCCTTCACCATCCTTGGCTACGGCCCTGCCTCCAACCTTGGTCTTGCTAAGTTTTGTTACCGCTTTGTAACAAGTCGCTCCTTATGCAAAATATCCTATTTTCGAAAGTTTGTCAACAGTTTGAGACTATACTAAAGTATAGTCTCAAACTTTAATCCAAATCTACCAATCCCAACTTAATTGCCTTTATTACTGCCTCTTTGATATTTTTTACCCTAAGTTTTTCTACTATCTTTCTCTTGTGATACTTTACAGTCACAACCTCTATTCCAAGAGTCTCTGCTATGCCTAATTCTTTGTATCCTTTTGCCTCTAATGCCAGTATTTTTATCTGGTTGTCATTTAATTTTATCTTCATCTCATTTACTTCTTCTTCTTTTACTATCTTTTCATACTCAATTGCTATTTTCTCAGTTAGCAGTTTTATTACTATTGATACTTCATCCACAATCTTTTTATCAATAGTTGATATATCCACATAGCCTACTATTTCCCCATTTTCTACTATTATAGGTGAAGCAATGCAGTGCCATTTTTTGAATATCTTACAGTAGTGTTCCTGAGGTCTTACATACACTACCCCTCTTTAATCGCATTGCCATTGAAATCGCATTTGTCCCACAGCTCTCTTCTCTCAAACAAAGGAGACGGTTCCTTTTGTTTGAAATTTGAAAATCAAACAAGAGGAACCGTCCCCGGTGTATGACAGCAGGTGTTAAACAAATTGGGATATACCACAGGCGGGGTTGACGGTATATTTGGTAAAAACACAGATGCAGCAATAAGAGCCTTTCAAAAAGCAAATGGACTGACACCAGATGGAATAATAGGACCTAAAACACTTCAGGCACTGACAAAAGCAGCAAATAGTATATCAAGTGCAAGTGCGACACCAAAATCAAATACAGCAGCAGCGACTGTAAAACCTGTAACATTAAGTAGCGGCAGTACAACACCTGTGCAGCAAAAAAGCTCAAGCACTTATCAAACACCGCAAAATACGACAAATACAAAAACAGCAAGTACATCATATGTAATTCAAACAAGCACAAACAAGAGCTATAGTGGGAGTACAACTCCGGTGCCATCAAATCCTGTTACATCCAATACGGTAGCATCGAACAAAACATACTCAAACAGTGCAAGTACAGTTCCTGCATTAAATGGAAGTAGCACAGCAAAGTCTGTACCTGTAAATACAGCAACCATATCAGCAGGAAATGGAACAGCCGTATATAAAAGTGCAAGTGCATCACCTTCTGTTATTCCTACAGGAGGTAGTAACACACCAAGTTCAGCAAAAAATAATGCTGTAATAACAGCCTATACAGCATACAGCAAAAGTGGAAGCACAACGCCTGTGCAAACTAATGGAAGACTTTATCCATCATATCTTAAAAGCGGAAGTGTCACGCCATACAGATCAGCAAGCACAACACCAATTACATACAGCAAAAATGGCAGCACAACTCCAATAGCAGGAGGAAGTACAACACCAAGAATAAACATACTTGCCGGGCAAATAAATGGAAGCACAACACCACAAAATTATAAAGTATACAACAAAAACGGACAAATAACAACAAACCAGCAAAATGTAAATACAGTAACAGTGTTAAAAAATTTTGGAGAAGGCATAGGTGATGCAGTAGTTGACACATTAAAAGGAGTATGGACAATAGCCACACATCCAGTAGAGACTGCACAGGGAATAGCCTATGCAGCAACACATCCTGTTGAGACAGCAAATGCAATAAAAGAGGAAGCAATAAAGACATATAACGACTTTAAAACAGGGGATGCAAATACAAAATCGAAGATAGCAGGAAGGATAGTAGGAGAAGTAGGGTTAGCAGTAGTAGGGACAAAAGGGATAGACAAAGGGATTAAAGCAGTAAAAGAAGCAACAGTAATAGCAGGAACTGCGAAAACTGCAGAGACAGCGGTAGATATAACAAAAGCAGGGAAAGCAGCAGGAGTTGCAGAAAAAGTAGTAGAGAAAATCTCTAAAGCTGTACCCAAAATAGAGTCAACTTCTGTAAAAGAAACTGCTATATCTCCATCAAAACTTGCACAAATGGCTCAGGGTACTAAGGACTATCCAGGCATAGATAGATTTAGAGATATAACATAAAAAGAAGGGAAAATAATATACAGAGGAGAACCTAATGGTACAGAATTTTTTACTACAGAAAGTGCTATAAAAAGGTCAGAAAATGATGCAACAAAATTATTTAGAGGATTACAAGTAAAAAAAAGTGAAATATATGGTGAATACAAAAAAGTAATGGTAGGATATAAAGTTACAAAAGATACAAAAGCAGCCTTTGGCATTGCAAAAGCAAATGTAAAACATGGAGAAGGAGGGTTACCTCAAATATTTGTACCAAATGTAAAAGAGTTGGAACAAAAAGGGATACTGGTACCTGTAAAAGAAATACCACTTAAAAATTACAAATAAGGAGAGGTGAAAATGATAGATTTAAAAACAGGGGAGATAATAGTAAACTCAGATTTAATATTATCACCGAAATTAAGTCTTGAAGAGTTCAAAAAAACAAGATATTATACCGGACAAGATGAAAAAATGTACATGAGCATAGGAGGACCTCACAAAATAGACGGAAGAGATTTCTATATTAGTTTATATTTCAAAGATTCCTTCTTAAAAGAAGTTTCACTTGCAATGGACAGTCCACTTATAAAAGAATGGAATAATGAACCTAAGAGGAAAGAAATACATGATGAATACTTAAGAAGTAAAGGGATAAAATTAGAACGCAAATGGGATGAGGAAAATTATAAGGCAGATGTAGCAGAATTTGAATGGGGGAAAATTGTATCAGATTTTGATTCAAAAGGTTATACAAGCGATATACTTATTATTTACAAGTAGCATATAAAAGAAATAAAAAATTCAAATGGTGTTCCTCTCGGCGCTGTAAATTCTCCTGTTTCATCCCCATATCTATCAAACCTTTCTCCCGGTTTGAATATTCTCTTTACTGGTGTACCCTCAAATCCGTTATTTGGTGGCCATATATATTTTCCATTTTCATCAAGCCGTTTTGAGGCAATTTTTGATGAGCTTGAAGCAGTTTCTTTAAGTGAAGAAACATTTATTCCAAATACTTCAACTTCTCCTCTTGTAGGCCTTTCAAAATCTGCAATTATATTAAGAAGTGTTGTTTTACCAGCCCCCGAAGGCCCCTGTACTGTTTCTACTTTATTTTCTATTTTACCATTTTTATTATATAAGATATGGTCTTTTCACTCTATAGATTAAAATAGAGCAAAAAGGCAAATTAATATAAGGGATGGGAAAATAGTGAGGGATGAAGTTATATAGCGTGTAAAAGGTTTTATAAAAGGAGTGTAAAAGCTAAGCTTGGAGCTTAGCTTTTACACTCCTTTTATAAAACCTCCATCAATTGGTAAAACTACCCCTGTTATGTATGATGCTTTTTCTGATGCAAGAAAAGCAACAGTTGATGCAAATTCTTCAACAGTGCCTAAGCGCTTCATGGGGATGTCTGTAATCATTGATTTTTGCGCTTCTTCAAAGGTTATGCCTTCTTTTTCAACTCTTGCTTTAAGGAGATTTTCTATTCTTTCAGTCATTGTGTAGCCGGGTGCTACCACATTTGCAGTAATTCCAAAAGGTGCTAATGCATTTGATACAGACTTTATAAAAGCGACTACTCCCATTCTTGATACATTTGACAGAATAAGGTTATCCAGAGGCTGTTTAACTGATATTGAAGTTGATGCTATTATCCTTCCCCATTTTTGATTTATCATGTAGTCTTTGACTGCATAAACTGCATAAATTGTGCTCATTAGATTTAGTTCCACTGCTTTTAAGTAATCTTCAGGTTTTACATCAAAAAATCCACCAGCAGGAGGACCTCCTGCATTTGCAAAGAGGATGTGAATAGTACCGAACTTACTTACTGTTTCTTTTACAGCCTTTTCAATATCTTCTTTGCGAATTACATCTCCTTCAATTGCCAAGACTTCTTTTCCTGTGATAGACTTAGTTTCTTCTTGGGCTTTTTTAAATTTTCACTACTTCTCGACATAATTGAAACGTAAGCTCCCTCTTTTGCAAGTTCCAAGGCGACTGCTTTTCCAAGGCCTTTGCTTCCAGCCATTACAAATGCTACCTTATCTTTAAGACCAAGATCCATATGAATCTCTCCTTGTAAGATTATGTTTAACAGTTATTTTATCAATTTTTTAAAGAGTTTTGAAGTTTTCTTTGGAAATATCTGTTTTTACATGTATAATATAATTAAGGAAGGATACGTAAAGAGCTGTTTGTAAATAAAAGAATTACTATATGAAAGGGCAATAGTAGAAGATGAATTTTATGTAGGGAGCAAGTTGCTGAAAAAATTAGAATCGCGTTTTGTACTGCTTTTAATAGGCCTTTTTATTACAACATTAGGAGATTGGTTTACTTTTAAATAGAAGGCGGAATAAGTTCAGATAAATCAATAAAGGAATCAAAGAGTTTAATAAACTTGGGTTTATCTTCTTCAAAGAAGGATAGGACATTATCGTAAATATCGGAGAGAGAAAGTTGTTTAGCTTTAGTTTTCATAGGAGTTCCTCCCTTTCTTTTTGGGATTTGGTTCTCTATATAAATTCGACGAAAGCGGGTGAATTCCTTTGAAAATATACAGCAGAATCCCTTAATTCATAAGGATTTTGGGATTCTGCAAAGACCTAAAAAAATATTAAAAAGGGGGAAATTTTCTTGAGTACACATTTGTTAGAGAGAAAAGATGTAGATGAAAGATTGACATGGGATTTGTCAGGGATTTTCAGAACAGAGGAGGAATATGAGGAGGCGATAAAGAAGGCGCAAGAACTTACAAAGGAGTTGGAAGAAGAGTTTAAAGGAAAACTTGATACTTCTAAGACGATTAACAACTACTTGGATAAATTAAAAGTATTAGCCCAATTGCTTACTCTTGCAGGTTCCTATGCTCATTTGGCTGTTTCAGTGGACCAAACAAATACAGAAAATCTACAGAGACAAATGAAATTTTCTAATATAGCCTCTGATATTGAAAGCAGGATAAGTTTTGTAGAGTCAGAAATTATAGAATTAGATGAAAAAATAATAAATCAAGCTATAGAAGAATCAAAAGAGAATGCAAATTATCTTAGAAAAATACTCAGAAAAAAGAAACATGCCCTTAATCCAGAAGTGGAGAAAGTTTTGTCTGCTCTTTCAACTGTTTTAGAAGCACCACTTCATATTTACAATATGGCAAAATTGGCAGATATGGACTTTGGTACTTTTAAAGTAGATGGGAAAGAATATCCTTTAAGTTTTTCTTTGTTTGAAACAAAATGGGAATATGAAGAAGATACTAAGATTAGAAGAGCTGCTTTTGAGGCTTTTTCTAAGAAATTGCGAGAATATCAGCATACAATAGCAGCAGTTTATCAGACACAGGTGCAAAAGGAAAAGACTATAGCAACTTTAAGGTGTTTTGATTCTGTTATTGACAGTCTTTTGTTCCATCAGGAAGTTGATAGAGAATTGTACGATAGGCAAATTGATTTGATAATGGAACATTTAGCACCTCATATGAGGAAATTTGCAAAGCTTCTTCAAAAAATACACGGTTTAGAGGAAATGACTTTTGCTGATTTGAAGTTAGAAGTAGACCCTGACTTTGAACCGGAAATAACAATTGAGGAAGCGAAAAAATACATAGAAGAAGGTTTGTCAGTTTTTGGTGAAGATTATAGAGAAATGATAAGAAGGGCATTTAATGAAAGGTGGATAGACTTTGCTGAAAATAAAGGTAAGTCTACAGGAGCTTTTTGCTCTACCCCCTATGGAGCTCATCCTTTTGTATTGATTAATTGGACTGACAAGATGAGAGAAGTATTTGTGCTGTCTCACGAATTAGGGCATGCAGGGCATTTTTATCTAGCTCACCAGTATCAAAATATATTTGGCCTTCTTTGTACTTTATAGAAGCTCCTTCTACAATGAATGAGCTTTTGATGGCTAATTATTTGATGAAAAATAATAAGGACAAGAGAATGAAAAGATGGGTGCTTTCCACTTTGATATCGAGAACCTATTATCACAATTTTGTGACTCACCTATTAGAGGCTGCTTATCAAAGAGAAGTATACAGAATAATTGATAAAGGTGGTACTGTTACAGCATCTATTTTGAATAAAATAAAGAGGGAAGTTTTAGAAAAATTCTGGGGAGATTCAGCAAAAATAAATGAGGGAGCAGAACTTACCTGGATGAGACAGCCTCATTATTATATGGGACTTTACCCTTACACTTACAGTGCAGGGCTTACTATAGCCACACAAGTAAACAAGAGATATTTAGAAGAAGGACAAAAGGCCTTAGAAGACTGGAAAGAGGTATTGAAAGCTGGTGGAACAAAGACGCCAGTAGAACTGGCAAAAATGGCAGGTGTAGATATAACCACAGAAAAGCCATTATTGGATACAATTGAGTATATTGGCAGTATAATAGATGAAATAATTAAATTAACAGAGGAATTAGAAAAATAAAACGACAAGAACTGACATTTTAGCTGATACCTGGTTTGAGGTATCAGTTTTTTTATAAAATTTTACTGGTAATATAGAGGATTTTAGGAGTTTTTGTAGAATATATTAGGTAAATGGGTAAAAGTGTGTATTAGAAGGAGGTGAGTTAGGGTTGAATAATATATTTACTTATACAGGAAATCCTTTTGTTGATGCGGGAATAACTGCTATGTTAGTATGGCTGGGGAAGGAAAAACCTGAAGACATTGAGGATTACGAGGTTAAAAATTTAATAGATGAAATAACGGATTTGTATACAAAAGATGGTTGGAATAAGATAATGTATTCTATCTTTCCAAATAGCAAGCTGACAAATCCCAGTGTAAAAGACAAAAAAGGAGAATATACAAAATTTCTCAATGAGTTATTATCAGAAGTCACTGTTTTAGGAAACGGGGGAAACTGTATTGCATGTGGCAGGAGAAATTATAAAAGACAATTTACAAAAACTCAAGTGCCTCTAACAGGGACAAGTGATTTTATAAATTTCTTTTCTTATGGCAAAGAAGGAGCAGATTACTGTTCTGTCTGTGCCTTAGCTATTCAATTTTCACCTCTTATTTTTTATAAAGCTGGGAATTTAGTATGTTTGCAGTCAAACAATAAAGAAGCAGAAAAAATTTATGCTAATAAATGCAAAACTTTTATTGATATGCAAAAGGCGACAAAAAACTACACAGGGTGTAATGACGAAGGGTATACTAACCCTGTTAATGCCTTGTTTCATTTAGCTTCAGATATTATATTGACTTATGACAGAAGGGATTGGCAAAAGGATAATACAAATATAAGACTTTACTATTTTACTAATTTTAATCAACCGCCTATTGATAATTTATCAATATTTGATATGCCAGATAAGATATTTAAATTTTTGGCTTATGCACTTCAGCACGAAGAAAAAGATAACTGGAAAAAGGTTATAAAAAGAGGGTACATCTCAACCAAAAAAGTTAATTTAGAAGATGAGGAGAAGTACAAAAATTTACGCAATGATGTCTATGAAAGGCTTTTAAGAGGAGAGTCAATATTGGGATATTTTGTAGACACAAGCGAAAGAAAGACTTTAGTAGGCTGGAGTTTTCTTGAGTATTACATGAAAGGAGTGAGAGGTTTGGAAGAGAAAAGGCTTGAGACTATAAAAAGAGTAAGTGACGATATTGCTGAACTTATAAAGGCAAAAGGCAATGTACGAAGACTTACTCAACTTGAGACTGCAAAAACTTATGGGGAGTTTAGAAATGTTCTAAGACTGGTAATTAAAGACAGGATAAATGCAGGATTTGAAAGGCCATTATTTACCATTGACGAATACGAAAAATACCTTTTTCCAGAGGGGAATTTGTCTTGGAAAGAAACTCAAGACCTTATAATATTTAGGCTTTATGAACAGTTACATAATTGGCTTACTGGAAATGAAGAGATAAAAGAAATTGTTATTGGTGAAGAGAGTGATAATGAAATAGAGAAGGAGGAATTAAGTTATGAATAATGTAAATGGGTTTATATTAGTAGATGCTCCTGCTTCTGCTTTGAATAATGCGGGGCCAGATGTGGGGGCAAAGACAGAAAATACGATTGCTGTAAAAAAGATAAGAAGAGGGAGAGGAGAATACGTTTACGTTTCAGGACAGGCTTTTAGGTATTGGGTGAGGAGTTCTTTAAAAAATATTTTTGGATGGGAATTGTCTCCTATTGAGAGAGATTCTAAAATAGCCTTCACGGCAGCAAATCCTTTTAAATACCCAGATGATGATATGTTTGGATATATGAAGGCAATAGGTAAAAAGTCTGGTAGCACACTTACAAGAGTTTCTCCTTTTAAGTGCTCACCATTAATTTCTGTAACTCCTGTAAATATTGTGAATGATTTTGGGGTTATGGCAAGACATGAAGGAGACCCTGTGCCTTATGAACATGAGTTTTACTCTACAGTTTTAAAAGGAATTTTTTCTCTTGACTTAGATTCGGTGGGTAGATTTAGCAGTGTAAATAAAACTGGATATATGAATATAACAGAAGCTTATAAAGAAGAATGGGAAGCACATAATTGTACGGTTGAAGAAGATGGCAAGGTGGTAACTTTACCAGCGGAAGTAAGGGCTAAAAGAGCTAGTGAACTCATAGGGGTACTGCCGTATATATTTGGAGGTGCTAAACAAACATTCCACTTGACAGATGTTTCTCCAAAGTTTATCGTCTTAGCTATTTTAAACTGCGGAAATAACATTTTTATGAATATTGCAGTTGATGATAGAGGAGAAGCTGCTATAAATGTAAAAGCTTTAAAAGAAGTTATTTTGGATTATCAAGAAAACATTATATCTGATGTGTATATTGGTAAAAGAGAAGGATTTATGGACGAATACAATGAGGATTTAAGGCAAATGACTGATGAGTTAAACAGAACATTATCAAACATAAAAGTACATCTTTTAACAGTAAATGAGGCGGTATCTGAGTTTCAGCAAGTAGTTAGTGGCTTTTATAAGAGGTGATATAACATGAGAGTTTTAAGGGTGCATCTTGTGGGCTGGACTGCATCATTTAGATATCCAATTTTTGTCACGGGGTATCAGCCTACCTTACCTGTACCGCCTGTATCTACTATATATGGTCTTATTTCTGCTGCCAAAGGAGAGTATGTAACGCCACAGGATACAAAAGTAGGTTATGTAATGAGAAGTGATGCAAAAGGAGTTGATTTAGAAACTATATACATGCTTTCAAATGATAATAGCGTAAAATCTAATGTCTATAAGAGAGAATTTTTGTTAAATCCAGATTTGTATATATACCTCACAAATCTAAGTTTTAAAGAAGCCTTCAAAAAACCAGAATATTCTCTCCTTTTGGGGAGAAGTTCTGACCTTATAATGGTGACAGAGATAAAAGAGATTGAGTTAATACAAAAACATGGCAGGAAAAGAGTTGGCGGTACAGTTGTGCCTTTTTGTGAAGAAGGAATATGGGGACCTCTTCAGGCACTACCGATGTATTTTTCAAATACAA
Source organism: Thermoanaerobacter kivui (assembly GCF_000763575.1). Taxonomy (NCBI): domain Bacteria; kingdom Bacillati; phylum Bacillota; class Clostridia; order Thermoanaerobacterales; family Thermoanaerobacteraceae; genus Thermoanaerobacter; species Thermoanaerobacter kivui. The sequence continues at coordinate 2,352,264 of NZ_CP009170.1, read as the reverse complement.
TACCAAGAGAGGTTATTGGCATTAAACCATATTATGTTTTGGGAGATTTTATAGAATATGAAGGGGATAGCTTTTTGTACGATGAGGAATTAGAATGGGGAGTATATATACATGGGTAAAAAAATATTGGCAAAAAGTAGTGAATATGGAGAAGAGACACTTATTCAGCATACACAAAAAGCACTCAATGTGTTAAAAAGCCTAAAGGAGGCTTATCCAGAAGTACTTGAGATTTGTGGGGATGAAAAATTTTATGAGTATCTTTTTGCGGCTATATTTCTACACGACTTTGGTAAGGCAGCAGAAGGATTCCAAAAAATGCTAAAAGAAGCTAAACCTTGGGGATATAGGCATGAGATAATATCGGCAGGTTTTATCTCATGCTTACCATACTCTGAGGATGTAAAAAAAGATATAGCTCTTGCAATTATTACACACCATAAAGACTTATATGAATTGCAAGAGGGCTACTCTACTTTAACACCTCCGGGGAAGGATAATTATATAAAAAGGTTGAAAGAACTTGAGAAAAATATAAGCTATTTGCAATTTATGTTGGACAAGGTGCCGGAGTGGAGCAAAGAGTTTTTAGGTTATGAAATTAGCTTAAATCAAATAAAATCCATTGAAGAGATAGAAGATGCTTTTTGTTGGGCGGCAAAGGAGTATCTCAATGACTATGAGGATAAAAAAATCACTAATGAGAAGAGAAAATTGTTTTTAAGAGGTTTTTTGACTGCTTGTGACCACTTGTCTTCTGCTTCTCAAGAGGAAGTAGTAAAAGCAGTTTCAAACATGAAAGAAATATTTAAATTTCCGGTGTATAGAGATACTCAGCTAAAGGCGATGTCTACAAAAGGTTCGGCTGTTTTGATTGCGCCGACTGGCTATGGAAAGACAGAGGCTTCTCTTTTGTGGAGTGACAACAACCAAAATGAAGTAAAAGGGAAGAGAATTTTTTATTTATTGCCTTATACTGCAAGTATTAATGCTATGTATAATAGGTTTAAAGATACTTTTGGGGATGATAGAGTTGCTTTGCTCCATGGAAAAGCGGTATATTTTTTGTATAAAGAGTTTACCAAATCGGGAGAGGATTATTTCAGTGCGGTGACAAAAGCTAAAACGAAATATAACTTATCTCAAAAGATTTTTAAACCTTATAAAGTTTTGACTCCTTTTCAAATATTAAAGCACTTTTTTGGGGTAGGAGGCTTTGAACAGCATATTGGAGAAATGACAGGAGGGCTGTTTATTTTAGATGAAGTTCATAGCTATGATCCCCATACTACTGCTCTAATACTTGAAAGTTTAAAATATCTGAAAGAGGAGTACAAAGTAGAAGTTCTCATAATGTCAGCAACACTGCCAAAATTTTTAAAAGAACTTTTTATGAAAGAACTAAATATAGGATGTTTAATTGAGCCTTCAAAAGAAGAGCTTAAGAAAATTGCAAGGCACAAAGTTTCAGTTATTGAAGGAGATGTTTTTTCTAATATAGGCAAAATAATAAAAGATACAAAGGAGAATAAAAATGTTCTTGTTGTTTGCAATACTGTTGGCCATGCACAAAAAGTTTATAGTGAATTAAAAGAATATACAGATAAGAGTGCCCTCTTACATTCAAGGTTTATTCTAAAAGATAGGGAAAAAATAGAGCAAAATTTAGATAATGTGCAATTATTAGTTGGTACGCAGGCAATAGAAGTTTCATTAGATATAGACTTTGATGCTTTATATACTGAACCTGCTCCTATTGATGCACTTATTCAAAGGTTTGGAAGAGTGAACAGAAAAGGATATAAGGGTGTATCGCCAGTTTATATTTTTTCACAAGGGTCTGAGGTAGATAAAAATGTATATAAAAATCAACAAGTGGTAAGTAAAACATTAGAACTTTTAAGAGAATGGGACATTTTAAGTGAGGACCTAATACAAAATTTAGTTGATGAAGTTTATAAAGAGGGATATGTGGGTAAAGATTATGAGGAGTTTATTCGAGCAAAAGAAAGTTTTAGAAATGTTATAAAACAGTTGTATCCATTTATTGAAACAAAACATTTAAAAGAAGAATTTTATGAACTATTTGATAATAGAGAAGTTGTGCCTTATGTTTTTAAAGAAGAGTATTTAGAGAAAGTTAAGAATAAGGAATATTTTGAAGCTACAGGATATATAGTTGGAATTTCTCAGAGAAGATACATTGCATTAAAAAAGCAAAATCTTATTGAAGATCAAGATTATAATATAGGTTTTGCATATTGTGAGTATGACAAAGACTTAGGCTTACTGATAGATAAACCTTACAGTAATATCTTTGCTGATGATTTTCAATATTAATCAATATTAATAAGGTGATATTATGAATTTAGTTACAGGTACAGAGATAAATTATTATTTTGTATGTAAGCATAAACTTTGGCTTTTTACCCATGGCATAAATATGGAGCATAATTCTGATTATGTAGATATAGGTAATGCGCTGCATGAAAAAAGTTTTACGCGAGAAGATAAAGAAATCCTTATTGATGGGCGCATAAAAATAGATTTTGTGCGGAATCAATTAGAAATACATGAAACTAAAAAAAGCAAAGCGATGGAGGAAGCTACAAAATATCAAATTCTTTACTATATCTACTATTTGAAAATGAAAGGTGTAGACGGAGTTACAGGGGTTATACATTATATGGATAACCATTCGAAGGAAGAAATTACGCTGAGGGAGCAGAATGAGGAAAAGATAAAACAAATAATCGAAGAAATCAATAAAATAAAAGAGATGGATAAACCGCCTCAAAAGGTCAAAAGCAAAGTTTGCACAAAGTGCAGTTATTATGAATTATGTTTTTGTTAGAAGGTGATTTCATGAAAAGAAGCGTATATATAAATACTAATGGACGACTCAGTAGAAAAGACAATACCCTTTACTTGGAAAGTGAAACTTACGGGAAAAAGCCTATCCCAGTAAATAATACACAAGAGATATTTTTGTTTGGGGAAATTGATTTAAATACAAGACTTATCAATTTTTTAGGACAAAATAACATAACACTTCATGTTTTTAATTATTACGGATATTATTCAGGAAGCTTTTATCCAAGGGAACATTTGCCGTCAGGTTTTTTATTGGTCAAGCAAGTAGAAAAATATAAAGACGAGTATGAAAGGCTTAAAATTGCAAAAGAAATTATTAATGGTGCCACTCACAATATTTTAAAAAATGTAAAGTATTATTCAAACAGAAAAGAAGGCTTAGATGAATATGTTGAAAGAATAGAAAATGAAAGAAAAAATGTAAAAGATGCCAAAACTATAAGTGAGCTCATGGGAGTAGAAGGGAGAATTAGAAACATATATTACAGTGCATTTGAAATTATCATTGATGGAAAATTTGAATTTAAAAACAGGACAATGAATCCCCCAGACAACCCTATAAATGCCTTAATTTCTTTTGGCAATTCCATGATGTATTCCACAGTTCTGACAGAAATATATAATACACAGCTTAATCCAACAATCAGCTACTTACATGAGCCGGGAGAAAGAAGGTTTTCTTTAAGCCTTGATATAAGCGAAATTTTTAAACCGATAATTGTAGATAGAATTATTTTTAGCTTGGTAAATCAAAAGATGATAAGAGAAGAGCATTTTGACCAAGAATTAGGTATGTGTTATCTTAATGAAAAAGGAAGAGTTATATTTCAAAGAGAATTTGATGAAAAATTAGCTACAATAATAAAACATCCCAAATTAAATAGAAGTGTAAGTTATAGAAGGCTTGTTAGACTTGAGTGTTACAAGCTTATAAAACATATTTTAGATGAAGAAGAATATGAAGCGTTGAAAATGTGGTGGTAATGTGTATGTACTTATTGTTTATGATGTTGAAGAAAAAAGGGTTGCAAAAGTCAATAAATTTTTAAAGACTTATTTAAATTGGGTGCAAAATTCTGTTTTTGAAGGGGAATTAACAGAAGCTCAGTTAAATAGGATCGTCTTATGGTTTAAGGGACATTTGGATTTGGAATGCGATTCTGTTTTGATATATACTGCTAGTTCCGAAAAATGGCTTTCTAAAAGAGTGATTGGAGTAGAGAAAAATTCTACAGATAATATTTTGTGAGGGGATACAATGAGGATAAGAATAACATTGTTACCGGAAGAAAATAAAAGTTTAAACATAAATTATAATTACTTTTTGTCTGGGTGGATATACAATACTTTAAAGAAAGCAAATAAAGAGTATGCGGAAGAATTACATACAAGAGGATATAGCTATGGGAAAAAGGTTTTTAAATTATTTACTTTTTCTCAATTAAGAAGCAAAAATCTTAAGATAGTTAACGAGAATATTATGTTTTTAGATAAAACTTATTTATATATAACTTCTCCCAAAAAAGAGTTTTTGTTAAATTTTGTAACTGAAGTTTTAAATAATAATATCTTAAAATTACAAGATTACGAATTTAAGATTGAAACTGTAGAAATATTAAAGGAACCGGAATTTGATAAAGGAGAAAATAAATTTATATGTTTATCTCCAATTGTAACTTCTACTGCTGCAGAGATAGATGGTAAAAGGAAAAGTGTAAATTTGCCTTTACATGATCCAAGATTTGTAGAAAATTTAAAAAACAATCTCATTGAAAAATATTACGTGATTTACAATACATTGCCAGATAATTTAAGTCTTAATATTAATTTTGACATGGAGTATTATTCGAAAAATCCAAAAGGTAAAAGGATAAGATATAAAAATGTTTATGTAAAAGGGTATATGGTGCCATTTACAATGTCAGGAAATATTGAATTAATCAAAGTGGCATATGATTGCGGTATAGGAGAGAAAAATAGTGCAGGGTTTGGAATGATACAAAAAATAAGATGAATATTTATTAATTTAATTTTTTGTCGACCTCTCCGGATGTAAGAATGCCAAGAGGTCGACGAAGAAAAACCCATATATAACGTTTTCATAATATCACAAAAATATAAATTTTATGTCGAGATGAATTTTTATGAATTTATGTTTGAGTATTTATTTTAGGATTTGTTATTGTAAAATAGCTTATTCTGTGGTAAAGTAAATTTAAAGAGCATTAGTATTATCATGCAGTTTTCATGGGATTTAATCCAACCATACTGGAATTGAAAGCAATACTTAGCTCTGACTGGCAAACTCGAAGATGCAGATTTAATCCAACCATACTGGAATTGAAAGAAGCATTAGGATTAAACGTTGTATGGAATGCTCAAAGATTTAATCCAACCATACTGGAATTGAAAGGGGATGATTCCATAATCTTTTTTTTCTTTCAGTGTGCGATTTAATCCAACCATACTGGAATTGAAAGGATAGAGCTGAAGCTGAGCTGCGAAAACTTGGTAACAGATTTAATCCAACCATACTGGAATTGAAAGCAACGCAAACATTCAGCAGTTAAAACATAATGAGAACAAGATTTAATCCAACCATACTGGAATTGAAAGAAGGATTGGAATTGGCATCACTCCATAAAGCTGTCCCGATTTAATCCAACCATACTGGAATTGAAAGAAGCCAAACTTTTATGATGATGAACAAACTTTAAAGCGATTTAATCCAACCATACTGGAATTGAAAGTCGAATTACACGAAAAACTTAAACAATATAGTGTTGAGATTTAATCCAACCATACTGGAATTGAAAGAACATCAAAAGGCAATGAAAACGGAAATTTTTGGGTTAGATTTAATCCAACCATACTGGAATTGAAAGTGTGTTGATAAGAAATTATTTGTGCCATCTGTTAAAGATTTAATCCAACCATACTGGAATTGAAAGAGTGATTGTACTCGACTAAATTTCTGACAAGGGGGTGGATTTAATCCAACCATACTGGAATTGAAAGAGTGATTGTACTCGACTAAATTTCTGACAAGGGGGTGGATTTAATCCAACCATACTGGAATTGAAAGTAATCGTCTTTTTGCTCACATTATCACCTTCATTAAGATTTAATCCAACCATACTGGAATTGAAAGGTATGAATATATACTGAATTGGTTGTGTTTTATATCGATTTAATCCAACCATACTGGAATTGAAAGAAAATATTGAAAGGGTGATTTTGTGAGTGTATTTTTGGATTTAATCCAACCATACTGGAATTGAAAGAGAAGCAAACTGTTTTTTGATTATGTAAAAGCCTTAGGATTTAATCCAACCATACTGGAATTGAAAGTAGTTTGCTAACGAATAAAATTCACATTCGTGTACAGATTTAATCCAACCATACTGGAATTGAAAGACGTAAAAGGCAAGTTAGTTTGCTGTGATATTGACAGATTTAATCCAACCATACTGGAATTGAAAGCAATTTATTGGTACATATTAATTAAAGGTGGATATTCGATTTAATCCAACCATACTGGAATTGAAAGGAGATAAAAACCTTCAATGAAACAAAGCTGAAAGAAGATTTAATCCAACCATACTGGAATTGAAAGTTTTTTATATCCTCAACTAGTTGTTCTCTTGCTTTTGGATTTAATCCAACCATACTGGAATTGAAAGTCGTATTATACATACGAGGTAGTAAAGCATAATTTAAGATTTAATCCAACCATACTGGAATTGAAAGATGTTTGTGTGATAAATGACCTTCTGGTATACTCTTGATTTAATCCAACCATACTGGAATTGAAAGAAGCTAACCAAAAATTTGGCAAAAACAGCATTCATAAGATTTAATCCAACCATACTGGAATTGAAAGCTGCAAAAGCAGCAAGACCATAATCAATTACATCCACGATTTAATCCAACCATACTGGAATTGAAAGATTGTATTGTAAATTCTGCTTCCGCTGGTGGATTTATGATTTAATCCAACCATACTGGAATTGAAAGATAAAACAGAAGCGGACCTGGGAATTACTCCTGCCGGATTTAATCCAACCATACTGGAATTGAAAGTTCTATTCGTTGCCTATTAATCTGGATGTTTCGGTTGGATTTAATCCAACCATACTGGAATTGAAAGATGTTTGTGTGATAAATGACCTTCTGGTATACTCTTGATTTAATCCAACCATACTGGAATTGAAAGAAGCTAACCAAAAATTTGGCAAAAACAGCATTCATAAGATTTAATCCAACCATACTGGAATTGAAAGCAATACTATACGCAAGTACAACTGTACTTACATGCTGATTTAATCCAACCATACTGGAATTGAAAGAAAGTTATTTTTTTAATATATCAAAAAATCTGTGTAATAGATTTAATCCAACCATACTGGAATTGAAAGTCATTAAAATATACAATATCAACAGGATCGCCATACGATTTAATCCAACCATACTGGAATTGAAATTACGTTGATGAATTCAAGGTCGGGAAGCTAAATCAGATTTAATCCAACCATACTGGAATTGAAACTCAAACAGATCGCTTCAGCATTTGGGATAAAAAATCAGATTTAATCCAACCATACTGGAATTGAAACATAATACGAACTTCACCACGTTCTACATCTTTCTTGATTTAATCCAACCATACTGGAATTGAAACTTAGAACAGCAAATCCTCGATGGAAATTTTCCGACAGTTAACTATCCACTAGTATGCTTTTAAAGGAGACCCTTCTTATACCAGGATCTTGAAAGAGGGAAGTACAGAGGTTGTAAATTTAGCCAATAACCATACTTTTGATTATTTAAGAGAGGGTTTTGATGATACGGTAAGGGCATTAAAGAAAGAAGGTATTGGTTATTTTGGATATGGATATAAATACATTAGGACTACAAAAGGAATAAAGATTGGGATACTTGGATATACAGGGTTTGACAATACTGTGTGGACAAAAAATCAAATTAAAAAAGACATTTCAGAGTTAAAGCCTAAAGTTAATCTTTTGATTGTAAGCTTTTACTGGGGAGAGGAAAATCAGTTAGAATAAAACAAAAAGATATTTTTCCAGGAGGTAGTGAGATGAGAAGGAAAAGTGAGTTAATTAATACTTTAGAAAAGTACGGGTTTTTATTTATTGGTGCTTTACTTGTGGCAACCGCATTGGAAATATTTTTGGTTCCTAATAATATAATAGATGGAGGTATAACTGGCATTTCTATTATGCTTAGTTATCTGACAAATCTGCCACTTGGAATTTTTATTTTCATATTAAATATTCCCTTTCTTGTTTTTGGTTATAAACAAATTGGGAAGACTTTTGTAGGGTTGACCTTTTTCGCTGTTACAGTGCTTTCGGTTAGTGTCACTGTATTAGATAAAGCTCCTGTTTTGACTAATGACACTCTGTTAGCGTCTGTTTTTGGTGGTATTATTTTAGGAATAGGGGTAGGATTGGTTATCAGGTATGGTGGCTCTATGGACGGAACAGAGATTGTAGCTATTGCCATTTCTGAATGGACGGGATTTTCTGTAGGTGAAATTATATTGTTTTTCAATATTTTTATTTTAGGAAGTGCAGGTATAGTTTTTACTTGGGATAGAGCGATGTATTCACTTATTACGTATTTTATTGCTTTTAAAGTGATTGACTTGGCTATTGAAGGTTTGGATGAGGCGAAGGCTGTTATGATAATTTCTGAAAAGGTGGATGAGATTGCAGAGGTTGTTATTGCACAATTGGGAAGAAGCGTGACTTTTTGGGAAGGAAAAGGGGGATATACTGGACAATCAAAAAGAATTTTGTATGCAGTTGTTACGCGTTTGGAAATTGCTAAATTAAAGTTGATTATAAAGGAAATTGACGAAGGAGCTTTTGTTACTATCCATGATGTTTATGATGTTTTTGGAGGTAAACTGCAAAAAAGGCCTATTCATTAGAATTTTATTTTTTACTTGAATAATAAATGAATTGCTGAAAGATTTTCAACATGTTTTTGTTTCCTTTTGAAGCCATTATTTCAGGATGACATAGTCTGACAAATAGTAAAAATTATGATATAATATTTTTGCTTAAAGTTAATAATAAGTATGCCGATAAAATAAAGGTGAGGTGTTAATGTGAAAGCGACATTATTGGCACTGGTTACAGGAATAATTGTAGGATTGATTTTTTCATTTTTAAAGCTCCCACTTCCTGCTCCAAATGTGTTGCCTGGTGTAGCTGGAATTATAGGTATTTACCTTGGGGGTGTGTTTTTTGAGTACATTATTAAGCTAATAGGCAAGTAAAGGTAAATACAGAGTATACCTGGCTAAATTTTATCAAACTTCCGCCAAAAAACAATTAATAAGGGGGAACCTTTATATGAGAAGCATATTTTGGAGATTAATTATTTCGTTTTTTGTGGTAGTTGCTATACCTGTTGGTGCTATTTATTATTTTGCTGTAGATGATAAAGTAATGCATGTTTTTATTACCGTTGCAACAGTTAGTGTTGTTTTGTCTTTGTTATTATCAGTGATTATTTCTTTAAATATCACACATCCCATAAAAAAGCTGACAGAAGAGTTTAAAAAGGTGCAAAATGGCGATTTTACTGCAAAAGTCGATTTAAAGAGAAAAGATGAGATTGGAACATTGATAGCAAGTTTCAATGTGATGATGGAGAATATGAGGTCTATTTTGAAAGATGTATCAACATTTGCGCAAAGTACCAAAGAAACGGCAAATACCCTCTTTAAATCTATTGAGCAAAGCAATATAACTTTTCAGCAAATTTCAAAAGCGGTGGAAGAGATTGCGACAGGGGCGTCAGAGCAGGCAAAAGACACTTCAAATGCAGCTGATATGGTACAAAATATAGGTGAAAGCATCGATAATTCTGCAAAATTTTTTAAAGCTGTAGAGAAGTCTACTGTGAATGCTGATAAACTTAGTCAAAATGGTATGCAAACCATAAATTCTTTAAAGGAAAAAAGCGCTGTTACGAAAGAATCAATTGATGAAGTAGTTACGGCAATAAACGAACTTCAAGCCAATTCTCATCACATTGAAAAAATTATTGAAGTAATCACAGGCATTGCAGATCAAACTAATTTGCTTGCTTTAAATGCTGCCATAGAAGCGGCAAGGGCGGGGGAAGCAGGTAAGGGGTTTGCGGTTGTGGCGGAAGAAGTTAGAAATTTGGCGGAACAGTCGAGGCAAGCTGCCAGTGAAATAGCAAAAATTATCAGTGAAATAGAACAAAAAACAGATAAAACAGTGGAAAAAGCTAATGTGGTAAAAGAAATAGCAGATGACCAAGCTCATCAGGTTGAAACTACATATGCTGTTTTTAATGAAATCAAGAGCTCAATTGACACGATAACGGAAAATATACATATGTTAAATAATGCTGTGATGGAACTTTCAAGGTATAAAGATGAAATAATAGGGTCAATAGCTAATATCACCGCAGTATCAGAAGAGACTGCCGCATCAACTGAAGAAGTGGCGGCTTCCACAGAGGAACATATGAAATTTATAGATGAAATAAAAGAAAGTTCGGAAAAACTATTAAAATCGGCGACATCCCTTGAAGATATATTGTCTAAACTTGTTGCTTGATTGTGAAACTGAAATTAAGACAGAGCTAAAAAGCCTGTCTTTTTGCTTTTTTGTGATTAATTTTATTGTTTGTGCAATAAATATTAAATGGGAGAATTGCAAAAGATGCTCATGGACAATACGAACTTTTAATATAGTTTTAAAAATAAAATTCGTATTTTAATTGATTTATAATTTTTTTTCTGGTAATATATATTACGGGTTTTTGCGTTCAACATATTAGCAAAAAGGGGTTATATTTATGAAATTGTACGATGTCATTATTGTTGGAGGAGGACCTGCAGGGCTTTTTACTGCTTTAGAATTAATTGATAAAAAAGAAGGATTAAAAATATTATTGTTGGAGAAAGGAAAGGATATACAAAAAAGGGTTTGTCCTATTAATGCCTATGGTTCAAGGTGTGCCAATTGTAAACCCTGCGCTATTACTTGTGGAATAGGTGGCGCAGGGGCATTTAGTGATGGGAAATTAACTTTGACGTCAGAGTTTGGTGGAGTTTTAGATGAATACATGCCTAAGTCGCAGCTTAACGACCTTATAAGTTATGTAGACAGCATATATGTAAAATTTGGAGGAACAACAGAAGTTCATGGTACAGATAGAGAGAAAATTAGAGAAATAGAAAAGAGGGCTCAGGCTGCAGATTTAAAATTGATTCCAGCAGTGATAAAGCATTTAGGTACAGAAAAATGCTTCGATATTATAAAAAACATGAGAGATAATATTGGGCAAAAAGTGGAGATTAAAACAGAAACACCTGTGGCTGAGATAATTGTAGAAAATGGGAAAGTAAAAGGCGTAGTTACAGAAAAAGGAGAAGAATATTACGGAAAATATATAGTTGTAGTACCTGGAAGAGAAGGTGCTGAATGGTTTAAAAGAGAGGCTGATAGACTCGGACTTGAAACAAAAAATAATGCTGTTGATATAGGCGTGAGAGTGGAAATTCCTGCTGTTGTCATGGAAGACATAACAAAAGAAATATACGAATCAAAGTTTATATATTATTCAAAGTCTTTTGATGACAGAGTAAGGACATTTTGTATGAATCCTTACGGGAAAGTGGTTATTGAAAATAATAATGGTATAAAAACGGTAAATGGACACAGTTACAAAGATATAAAAACGGACAATACAAATTTTGCAATACTTGTCAGCAAAGAGTTTACTCATCCTTTCAATAGGCCGATAGAATACGGTCGCTATATAGCAGAACTTGCCAATATGCTGGGTGATGGAGTGCTTGTCCAAAGATTAGGGGATTTACTGGCAGGAAGGCGTTCCACCCCTGAGAGGATTAAAAGAGGTCTTGTTGAACCGACGTTAAAAGATGCAACGCCGGGAGATTTAAGCTTAGTGCTTCCCTACAGATTTTTGCAGTCAATAATTGAAATGCTTCAAGCCATGGACAAAGTAGCGCCAGGAGTCTATTCTAAGCATACGCTTTTGTACGGTGTTGAGGTAAAGTTTTATTCATCAAGGGTTAAGCTTACTGACAAGTTTGAAACGCAAATTCAAAATCTCTTTGCAGCAGGGGATGGAGCAGGAATTACAAGGGGTTTAGCACAAGCTTCTGTATCCGGTGTTGTAGTCGCAAGGGAAATATTAAATCGAGTTAAATAGGAAGGAGCACTTAATATGTCAACATTAGTTATAGTTGGTACCCAATGGGGCGATGAAGGGAAAGGTAAAATTACTGATTATCTTGCGGAAAAAGCAGATGTAGTCGTAAGGTATCAAGGAGGAAATAATGCAGGTCATACTGTTGAAAAAGAAGGTGTTCAGTATAAACTTCATTTAATTCCATCTGGGATATTGTATCCTGAAAAAATCTGCATAATAGGAAATGGTGTCGTAATTGACCCTGCATCTTTGATTGGCGAAATAGAGAATCTAAAAAAACAGGGAATTAGTGTGAATAATTTAAAGATAAGTGATAGAGCGCATATCGTATTTCCTTATCACATAAGACAGGATGAACTTGAAGAGATTTCAAAAGGGAAAAATGACTTGGGAACCACAAGGAAGGGAATAGGACCTTGCTACATGGATAAGTCAGAAAGAATAGGAATAAGAGTATGTGACCTTATAAAACCCACAGTTTTAGAAGAAAAACTTAGAAGAAATGTAGAAAAGAAAAATAAACTTTTTAGAGATTTATATGGTGCGGAAGGATTTGGCTTTGAGGAAATATACGAAAAATACCTAGACTATGCAGAAAAAATAAAACCATTTGTTACTGATACGACAGTGCTTTTATATGACTTAATTAAAAGCGGCAAAAAAGTTTTATTTGAAGGTGCACAAGGAACACTTCTTGACCTTGACTTAGGCACATATCCTTATGTTACTGCATCACATCCTATAGCAGGTGGTGTAACAGTTGGAGCTGGTATAGGACCTACAATGATTGATGAAGTGATGGGAGTTGTAAAGGCGTATACAACGAGAGTGGGCAAAGGGCCTTTCCCTACAGAGCTTTTTGATGAAAATGGCGATTTCTTAAGAGAAAAAGGACATGAATACGGCACTACAACAGGAAGGCCGAGAAGGTGTGGTTGGTTAGATGTTGTAATACTTAGATATTCTATCAGAGTATCTGGTATAACATATTTTGCTTTGACAAAACTTGATACACTGACAGGGCTTAAAAAAATAAAAATATGTACAGGATATAAATTTAATGGAGAAATCATAACAGATTTTCCTGCGAGCCTTGAAGATTTGGCCCAGTGCGAACCCGTATATGAAGAATTAGAAGGCTGGGATGAAGACATTCAAAGTGCCAAAAGTTTCGAAGAATTGCCTTATAATGCTCAAAAATATGTAAGGCGAATTGAAGAATTGATGGGGATTAAAGCGGCAATAATATCTGTAGGACCCGAACGAGGGCAGACAATTGTTTTGAGGAATTTTTGAGGGGATACCTCAAATTCCTCAAAAAATTTTCTCTAAAAACCTTGACACAATCTTGTGCTCCAAGTATAATATATAAATGTCAGGGCAATTAAATAGAAAAAGATGTGCTGGCGTAGCTCAATAGGCAGAGCAGCTGACTTGTAATCAGCAGGTTGAAGGTTCAAGTCCTTTCGCCAGCTCCAGTATTTAAGCGGATTACAGGGTATCGATAAAATGTCGATACCCTTTTTTGATTGCGAAATTAAAATAACATTTCCTCAAGCTTATCCGTTGCCTGTTTCTGCATGTCTGGTAGTACATGGGAATAGGTATCAAGTGTTAGTGTAATACTAGCATGACCTAATCTTTCTGATACAACTTTTGGATTTTCTCCTGCTGCCAGTAAAAGAGTAGCACATGTATGCCTCAAATCATATAATCTTATATCAGGTAATCCTGCATCTTTAAGAAGTGTTTTAAAATATCGTACAACATTCCTTTCTTAATGGACTGCCGTTTTGTGCTGCAAATACAAATCCATAATCTATTTTTAATACTTGATGCTTTTGTATTTAGTAATAATGCCATTATATTTTGACATAACAATTAAGGGCGGGCATTTAGAAAATACCTATCCTAACTCTTAACAAAGAACCAAATTAGGTTAAATTGGTTAAATAATTTTCGTAATTTTTTTTTTTTTTTTTTTTTTTTTTTTTTTTTTTTTTTTTTTTTTGAAATTTTAAAAGGAATTATGGTTTTTTTGTCGAATATAATAATTTAATAGATAATAATGTAAAAAAACAGTTAACTACTTAATATAATTTTTCAAAAAAGTAAATAATTATTTAAATATGATATTCTGAAAAAGGCAAACTTACCGAAAGGTAAGGACGCAAAGCCACAGGTCTAAGGCATGCAGCTGCTATGACGGCTGGGTTGCCAATTTGTAGTTATAAAAGTAGGCAACCGAAGCAGTTGCCTACTTTTTAATATGGTGTACCCGGCATGGGCGATAGCTAGGCGGTGAAAGTCCGTTATGGGCATGGCTGTAGGAACCATTAGCCAAAGGCAAGGGTGTCCATCGTGAGGTGGAATCTGAAGGAAACAGCGGCAAAATCCCGGCCCGATGAACAAGAACTATATGGCTGACTTAGGACGGATGAGTGTGCAAAATAAAGTCCAACACTGCCTGAACCCCATGCAATTTGTTTTTTAAATATTTATCAAGATAATAAGGGCGGGAAGAGTTCTTGCATTTACAGATATCATATTTCCTACGAGCTTTGATTTTTCAAGAGTTTTACCACAATGAGGACAACGGAAGATAGCAATTTTAATAAGTTTTGAAATTAATAGATATAGTCGCTTGGAGTTTACAAGGAGGCAGAAAATATCTTTGAATGTAGAATATCCATTAATATTCATTGGGGCGCTTAACATACGGGGGTGTTTTTATGAAAATAGAATTAAGCGATATTTTGAAGAAAATGGGGATTATTTTAGAAATCTCGGATGATGAAATGATTGTAACCTTAAGAAAAACCCTTTTTTCTTCTTGGGGTGATATAGATGAATTTTTAAATATAGTGGAAAGCGAACTTCGTAAGAACGGAATTATAGTAGGTATAGATAAAAGTGCGTTAATTAGCGTATATACCCAAAATAAAAAAGAAGCGGTGATAGCAAGAGGAATACCATATAAAAGTGGCAGGGATGGTTATCTGGAATTTATTATAAAAATCGATAAGCCGAGAATTCTTTATACAGAAACATTCTCTGAAGATATATTTGATATGGCAAGTATACCCTTTGCAAGAAAAGGTGATGTTATCGGAAAACTGCATAAACCCATAAAAGGTGAAAATGGAATTAGCGTAAGAGGTAGAATTATAAATGCACCACCTGTAAGAGACGTTGAGGTAAAAATTCTCAGCGATTCCATAGTGTTTAAAGAAGATGAAGATAAGATAGTTGCGATATCTGACATAAGACCGGTTGTACATAAAAAAGATGAAACTGATAAATTTGTATATTTTTTTAACTCTATTCCTGTATTCTTTTACGAAGGAAGTATCCCGAAGAATTCAAGACCTCTAACATTCGAGGGCAATGTTATAATAAACGGAAATGTCGAAAAAGGTAACCAAATAATTGCTTCAGGAAATGTTCAGATACTTGGTTCAGTTTACGAATCAGTAGTTCAGGGAGGGCAAAATATTATTATCTCTGGCGGAATTGTTGATAGCCAGTTACATGCCGGTTTTTTACCAGGAAACATTTTTGATAAAATAGAACTTCACGCTGTAAATCTTATTGTTGAGAAATTATCGGCAATTTTCCTCCATATTAAAGAACTACCGACAGTTATGAATAATTCCAGACATTTAAGTGAGAAGATCAAATTAATTGAAGCTTTAAAAGAAGAGTTAAAAACATCATCAACAGAAATAAGTATGATACGCAGTTCAAATGTACTTCAAAATCTTCTGGAGTACTCGTTAAAACGCTCAACAACATTTTGGATTACGATATTATTGGTCTTATAAAACATTTGAATTCATTAAAAGAAATTTATGAAAAAATCCTCTTCATATCAAGGATTTTAGCCGAGGAACATGAAAACAAGGGACATCTACTTGCAAAATGGGTTCATGACAGCAAAATTTATGCTATGAAGGACGTAATTATAACCTCAGAAGCAGGTTGTTATAACACAAAAATTTCTACAAATGGTTCAGTTTCTATTAATGGTAAGGTTAAGATGAGTACGATCGAATTTAAGAAAAATATCTTTATAAAAGAAGCCGGATCGCTTGGCGCTGGCAGTCATGTATTATTAAAGGGGAGTAAAAATTCAGTAGCAAAAATTCTTTACGGCTATGAAGGAGTCGAACTATACTTTGATAAAATAGGCTACAAATTAAAAAATGGTGAAAAAATAAAATTATATTTAGACAAAGATGAAAAAGTCGTTGAAGACATTGTTTAAAGAATAGTTGTCCAGAAAGGAGAAATTAATGGTGAATGGTAAGAAGTTACCTAGTGAGAAGAAAAATAAGAGTTTTATTGAAGAATCAAAGAAATCAATTGCTTATCTTCAGAAGAAAGAAGAATTTTTAAGCAGAATTTTTGAAAACGAGCAGATGCTTATAGTAGTCTGGGCACTAGATGGTAGAGTAGTTTGGTTCAACAGATATACCCAGGCTGTAATTGGTATAACGGTCGAAGAACAAACAGAGAGGATAGATGTAAGTTCAATAATTCCCAGGGACACGATAAGCCGTATAAAAGAAAATTTGGACGATATTGAATATAGAGGCATTCATTACAAATGTGAAAATCCGATGGCTTTGAAGGATGGTAGACAAATTTATATTATGTGGCATAACAGTATTATTTGGGATGATGAAGGAAACAGGTATGTTGTTTCAACTGGTATAGACATTACAGACCTGAAAAATGCTGAAAGAAGACTTGAAGAAGCAAATAATAACCTTGTTGCTTTAAACGAGGAATTGATGGCTCAACAGGAAGAGCTCTCTGCAATGAATGAAGAACTTATGGCCCGGGAAGAAGAGTTGAGACAGAACTTAATTGAAATACAAAGGCAGCAGGATGAATTGAAAAGAAGTGAAGAACGCTACAGACTGGTAGTTGAAGGAGCAAGCGATGGACTATGGGACTGGGATTTGATAACGGATACAGCATACATATCCGAGAGGTGGAAGGATATCATTGGTTTAGATAAAGAAGTAGTAAACAACTATTATGAAACATGGACTAAATTAATTCATCCTAGAGATGTTAAAACAGTCATCAATAATCTACGTAATCATCTTGAGAAAAAAACACCATTTTATTTATGTGAATACAGAATCAAAACAAAAGACGGTAGATATATTTGGGTTCTAAGCAGGGGAAAGGCATTGTGGGATGAAGAGGGCAGAGCCATAAGAATGGCAGGGTCGCACACAGATATTACTGAACGGAAACAGATGGAAAGCAAGTTAAAATACATGGCCTTCTATGATCCATTAACTGGCCTCCCTCGCCGGGAGGTTTTTATGGATAGGCTCAAAATTGCCATGGCAGATGCAAAAAGGAATGGAAAGAAACTTGCAGTGTTTTTTGTAGACCTTGATAATTTCAAAACAATCAACGACTCCCTGGGACATCATATAGGTGACAGGCTATTGAAGAAGATTGCCAGGAAACTGAAAGCGTGTCTGCGTGAATCAGATACAGTATCCAGAGTGGGCGGTGATGAGTTTGTCATTTTGCTGCCTGACATAATGGATATTGACGATACGAATAAAGTTGCAAACAGAATATTGGAACTTTTCAACCAACCGATAAAGTTCAATAATCATGAATTGTATGTGACTATTAGCATAGGTATTGCCATATATCCTGACCATGGAAAAAATGAAAGAGCTATAGTCAAAAATGCAGATATAGCGATGTACAAGGCTAAAAGAGATGGGAAAAATAGTTTTCAATATTTTGACAGCATCACGAGGAAAGAAGTCGAAGTTGCCAGCACAATAAGAAGAGATTTAAGGTTGGCTTTGGAAAAAGGTCAGTTCTTTTTGTGCTACCAGCCTCTTGTTGATATAAGGACTGGTAAAGTAACAAGTATGGAGGCCTTATTGAGGTGGCAGCATCCTAAAAAAGGACTGATCAGTCCCATTCATTTTATTCCAATTGCTGAAGAGACACGACAAATAATATCTATAGGGGAATGGGTGTTAAGGGCAGCCTGCAGGCAAATGAAAGAATGGCTTAATATGGGGTATTCTGGCTTTAATGTTTCGGTGAATGTTTCAGTGCATCAGCTGCAGCAGCCTGATTTTGCAAAAGTTGTGTTTGATATACTAAACGAGATTGAACTTGAACCAAGATATTTGGAACTGGAGATTACTGAAACCATCCTTATAGAAGCAATGGAAACGGTGGTTAGAAACCTTTATCGCTTGAAAGAGGTAGGGGTCAAAATAATAATAGATGATTTCGGAACGGAAAATAGTTCTTTCAAATACCTCCAAAAATTTACGGTTGATGGTTTGAAAATTGACAGGTCATTTGTGAGCGAGATAAAGGTAGAGGTAAATAAGGCTATTGTCGATGCGATTATTTTCTTGGGGCACAGGATGAAACTCGGCGTAACTGCCGAAGGTGTGGAAACAAAAGAACAGCTTGATTGTCTTATAGAGAGCGGGTGCGACAAAGTTCAAGGTTATTATTTCAGCAAACCGTTGCCTCCGGACGAGGCCATTCGAATGGTTCAGAAAGAATCCAATTACTTCATCTTTAATGCTTGGAGAAATAGAACATAAATGGACATATTACAAGTCAAGAGAAGATGGGATGGAGTAGAAAAGGATTAAAGCTGATGGCAAAATTAAGAGTGTTTAGTAAAATTTTTAAGGCAATAAAATATGAAAATATAATATAAAAAACCAATAGAAACAAGCACACGGTGAAAACCATGATTTAGGATATTTCAGGAGTTGTTTATAAAAATTATCCTACAGTATCTTGACACTATCTTTGATAAAAAAGTACTTGAAATCAAAATAAAAATGTGCTATTATAAAGTCGCTACGAAAATTATTAATTATATATGAGTGGAAATTTAATAGTTTGCGAATGAAACAAAGGCGTTTCATCCTGTATTTTAGAGGTGGCGCCTTTGTTTTGTTTTTAATATTTGTATTTTAATTAATTATCAATTTATTATGTTAATTTATAAAAATTTAAGAGGAGGAAATTACTATGGCACAAAACACTCTAAGCGACATTTTTGGTTCAAATGTTTTTAACGATTCTGTCATGAGAGAACGCCTTCCAAAGGCAACATACAAAGCTTTAAGAAAAACAATCGATGAGGGAATTCCATTAGAACCAGCAGTTGCTGAAGTTGTAGCAAATGCAATGAAAGATTGGGCAATTGAGAAAGGAGCAACTCATTTTACTCATTGGTTCCAGCCATTAACTGGAATTACTGCTGAAAAGCGCGATTCTTTCATTTCTCCTACTCAAGATGGTAGGGTAATAACTGAATTTTCTGGAAAAGAATTAATTAAAGGCGAGCCTGATGCTTCTTCGTTTCCATCAGGTGGTTTAAGGGCTACCTTTGAAGCAAGAGGATATACAGCATGGGATTGTACATCACCCGCTTTTATAAAAGATAATACGCTATATATCCCCACCGCTTTCTGTTCGTATACAGGCGAAGCGCTAGATTTAAAAATACCCTTACTGCGTTCTATGGAAGCTTTATCAAAACAAGCTCTTCGAGTATTAAAATTATTTGGTAATACTACAGCAAAAAAAGTTATTACAACCGTAGGACCTGAACAGGAATATTTCTTAATTGACAAGAAGATGTATGATAAGCGTAAAGATCTTATACTTACAGGAAGAACTCTATTTGGTGCTAAATCACCAAAAGGTCAAGAAATGGAAGATCATTATTTTGCTTCTATCAAAGAAAGAATATCAGCATTTATGAAAGATCTAGATGAAGAATTGTGGAAATTAGGAATTCCTGCTAAAACTAAGCATAATGAAGTTGCTCCTGCTCAGCATGAACTCGCTACAGTATACAATACAGCTAATATTGCATCAGATCATAATCAATTAACAATGGAGCTAATGAAAAAAATTGCTTTAAGACATGGGCTTGTATGCCTTTTGCATGAAAAACCTTTTGCAGGAGTCAATGGTTCCGGTAAACACATTAATTGGTCAATGAGCACCGATGATGGCCAAAATCTCTTAGATCCGGGACATACACCCCACGAAAATGCACAATTTTTAGTATTCCTGTGTGCCGTAATTAAAGCTATCGATGAATATGCTGACTTGGTCAGAGTAGCCGCTGCAACACCAGGAAATGACCATCGTCTCGGCGCTAATGAAGCACCGCCCGCAATTGTATCAGTCTTCCTTGGTGAGCAGCTTACAGATATTCTTGAACAAATCGAAAATGGTGGTGCGACAACTTCAAAACAAGGAGGAGTACTAAAAGTAGGTGTATCTACTCTTCCTGCACTACCAAAGGATTCTACAGATAGAAACAGAACATCTCCATTCGCATTTACAGGAAATAAATTTGAATTTAGAATGGTTGGTTCTTCTTCATCAATTGCAAATGCTAATTTTATATTAAACACCATTGTTGCTGAAAGTCTATCCCAGATTGCGGATAGGTTGGAGAAGGCCACAAATTTTGATGAAGAAGTGCAACTGTTGCTTAAGGAAATTGTAAGGAAGCACAAAAGAATTATATTTAATGGGAATGGTTATTCAGAAGAATGGGTAAAAGAGGCAGAAAAAAGAGGGCTTCCAAATATTCGCTCAACAGTTGAAGCTATTCCTGCTTTAATTAAAGAGAAGAATGTCAAACTCATGGAAAAACACGGTGTTTTAAGCAAAGTTGAACTTGAATCGCGATATGAGATTTCTCTTGAAAATTATATAAAAACAATTAATATTGAAGCTCTGACAATGTTGGATATAGCAAAACAACAAATACTCCCAGCTGTAATAAATTTTGCTACAAAAATCGCAGAATCAATAAATTCTGTAAAAGCAACAGGTCTAAATGTTGATATAAGTGCACAAACTGAATTGTTGGGAGAAGTTTCTTCGCTAATGAGTGAATTTAAGAAAAACATCTCTGAACTTGAAAATGCAGTTAATGAAGCTTCAAATATGAATGGTGATTCTTATAGCAAGGCTTGCTATTACAGAGATGTAATATTTACAAAAATGGGCATTTTAAGAGAAATTGGCAATAAACTGGAAACAATCGTAGATGCAGAATTGTGGCCACTACCAACATATGCCGACATGTTATTTAACATTTAACTTTTTACAGTGTCATCTAATTGGACATAAAAATTAATATTTTAAAGTACAAAAGCAATGGCGCTTTTGCAACAGGCTAAAGCCTAAGGCAAAAGCGCCATTTTCTATGTTGGCTTAAAACAGAAAAATTTAGAGGAGGTTTATACAAAATGGTGAAGAAGATTTATTTGTTATTCTCTCTTATGTTTATGTTTTTAATTATACCAAAGTTAGTTTTTGCTTCTACAGGTAAAATCAATACAGGTGATACTGCTTTTGTGCTATTTTCTGCTGCGCTTGTTATGATTATGACTCCAGGACTTGCATTCTTTTACGGTGGCATGGTTAGTAGTAAAAATGTAATAAGTACCATGATGCAAAGCTTTATAATTATCGCAATAGTATCAATCCAATGGATATTATTTGGTTTTTCATTATCGTTCGGAAGCGATGTACGACATATAATAGGAAATTTACAATGGTTAGGGTTGAAAAATGTAGGATTTGAACCTTATGACGCATATTCTGCAACAATTCCTTTTATGGCATTTATGATTTACCAGTTGATGTTTGCAATAATTACACCTGCTCTTATAACAGGCGCTTTTGCTGAAAGAATGAGATTTGGTTCGTTTTTATTATTTACTCTATTATGGACAACACTTGTGTATGCTCCTATTGCACATTGGGTATGGGGCAACGGAGGATGGCTTAAAAATCTTGGTGCACTGGACTTTGCGGGTGGTACGGTTGTTCATATCAGTTCAGGTATTTCAGGCCTTATAGCGGCAATTTTAATTGGAAAGCGTAAAAATGTTAATATAATTCCCCATAATATACCTATGGTTATTATGGGTACAGCAATTTTATGGTTTGGATGGTTTGGCTTTAATGCAGGAAGTGCATTAGCAGTAAATGGAATAGCTGTTAATGCATTTGTAGTGACAAATACGGCGGCTGCAGCGGCTGCGCTCGGTTGGGTTATAGTTGAATGGAAAGTAAATGGCAAACCAACACTTTTTGGTGCGGCAAGTGGAGCTGTGGCAGGACTTGTTGCAATAACACCCGCTGCAGGTTATGTAACTGTGGTATCAGCAATTATAATTGGTGTTATCGCAGGAATATTGTGTTATTTCTCAGTTAATTACTTAAAGCATAAATTTAAATATGATGATTCGCTTGATGCATTTGGAATACATGGTATTGGTGGTACGTGGGGGGCTATAGCAACAGGTATATTTGCTACAAAGGTAGTAAACCCAGCAGGTGCTAATGGATTAATATATGGAAATGTACACCAATTTATAATACAAATTATAAGTGTTATTGCGGTATATGCTTTCGCAAGCATAATGACATATGCCATACTTAAATTCATAAGTCTGTTTATGGACTTAAGAGTAAGTGAGGAAGAGGAGGAATCAGGTTTAGACATATCTCAACACGGTGAAGGAGCTTATAATAATATAGAACTTAAATATAATTATTTTAGCTATTATGATAATAATTAAAAACGCAATTATCTATACAACATTGTTTAGAAAATAATATTAAACAGTAGAAATTAATATCGAATATATTTTGAAAAGTTTAAAAGGAGTGATTTGCTTTGAAGAAAATAGAAGCAATTATACGGCCGGAAAAATTAGAGATTATTAAAGACCAGTTAGGTAAATTTGATATTCACGGTATGACTGTTTATCCAGTAATGGGTTGTGGAAATCAAAAAGGTTGGACCGAGGTTTACCGTGGCAATGAATATTTTATCAATTTATTGCCTAAAGTTAAGGTTGAAATTGCAGTAGCTGATCATCAGACAGAAAAGTTAGTAAAGCTCATATCAGAAGTTGCACGGACTGGAGAAATTGGAGATGGTAAAATTTTTGTGGTGAATTTAGAAAATGTGATACGAGTTCGTACTGGCGAACGAGGTGAAAAAGCACTTTAAATAGAAAAGTTGATTGAATCTGAATAATCATAATTGTTTAACAAAGGAGAGGAGATAATGCAAGTTTTAATTATCCAACATGTAAGTCAGGAAGGACCAGGCCTTATAGCTGAAATTTTTTCGAAGAAAGGATGGAAGTTAGATATTCGCGTAATGAATCAACCTGGAGCTATTTTACCTAAAACGGTGGCTGACTATAATGCTGTGATAATATTGGGAGGTCCAATGGGAGCATACGAAGAAGAAAAGTACCCATATCTTTATCAAGTACAAGAACTTATACGCGATGCGATAGAAAGACGAATACCAGTATTAGGAATATGTTTGGGAGGACAGCTTATTGCCAGGGCGTTGGGAGCAACAGTTAAACCTAACCCGGTAAAAGAAATTGGGTGGTATAAAATACATTTGACAGAAGCAGGGGAAAAGGCCTTTCTTTTTCAGGATTTGCCAGAAGAGTTTTGGGCTTTTCAATGGCATGGAGATACTTTTGAACTGCCTGAAGGGGCTGTTCTCCTTGCAGAAGGTGATACTTGTACTAACCAGGCTTTTGCTTATCAGGATTGTGCCTGGGCTTTACAATTTCACCCAGAAGTTACACCTATAATCGTTAGTTATTGGACTGAGATTTATCAAGAAGAACTTATAGAGTTTGCTGGACCAGGAGCAGTGGCTCAACTTAAAGAGGAGACAAAAAGGCTGTGGGAAAAGAATCAGGAAGTTTTTTCCCGTTTTTGGGCGAATTTTTGCCGACTTTTGGATGTTTAGGGAGAAGAACGAGAACAATGGAAAGAGCATTGCAGATATAAAAAAGCACCCCCACTTTTTATGCGTAGAAAGTGGGGGTGTTGTCATTCTACATATAAGTTACCTATGATGTTAAAGTATCTAACTGTTTTTTTGCCCACTAAATTTAAGTGAAGAATTAACCTAAAAATAATTTATGAATTTTTCATATTAACGTATTGCAAAATTAATAAAATATATTATAATTAACATAACACTCGTAATTTAGGAGTGATAAGCATTTTGCCACAATTTGAGGACAATTTTAAACAGTAAACATTTTCGCTTGATGCAACTTTCAAAAAAAAATATTGCATATAAAAATTTTTTAAGGGGGTTATAAAATGTTGAAGGAAGGTTATGTAAGAATACCTTCGGGATGTGCTATAAGTGGCATAATTGATCGCACTGGTCGTCTATTTTCGGGGCAATCTATAGCAGATTCCATCGCGACAATGCATGATAGATCAAATGGTCTTGGAGGTGGTTTTGCTGCATATGGCATTTATCCTGATTTTAAAGATTACTTTGCATTTCATATGTTTTATGATGATTTGATAGCTAAACAGGAAACAGAGAATATTTTAAAAGCAAATTATATAGTCGCTTTAGAAGAAAAAATACCCACACGAAAAACGGCACATATTAAAAATGCACCATTAATTTACAGATATTTTGCTATACCAAGGCCAGAGAAATTGAAATTATCAGAACTGGATGAAAATGAATTTACAATTAAATTTGTATTTAATATAAACAGTAACATACCAGGCGCATATGTTTTTTCTAGCGGGAAAAATATGGGAGTATTTAAAGCAGTAGGTTACCCAGAAGATGTTGCAAATTTTTATAAATTGGAATCTTACAAAGGATATATGTGGTTGGCTCACGGTAGATTTCCAACGAATACACCAGGATGGTGGGGCGGTGCACATCCTTTTAATCTGTTAAATATCTCTGTTGTTCACAATGGCGAGCTTTCTTCGTACGATACTAATCGTAAATATTTAGAAGAGTTTGGATATATTTGCACCTTGCAAACTGATACAGAAGTTGCGGCATACATTTTCGATCTTCTATTAAGAAGACATGGTTTACCAATAGAACTTGCATGCAAAGTAGTTGCATCGCCTTTGTGGAAGCAGGTTGAAAGGATGTCACCAAAAGAAAAAATTTTATACACTAACCTGAAAATAATTTATGGGAGAGCACTCCTAAATGGTCCATTTTCAATGATAATAGCATATGAAGATGGCTTTGTGGCAATAAATGATAGGATTAAACTAAGGCCACTTACTGCTGCAAAAAAAGGCGATATGATATATGTAGCCAGCGAAGAGTCAGCAATAAGGCAAGTATGCAAAAATCCTGAAAGCGTATGGATTCCTAGAGGTGGAGAACCTGTTATAGCTGAGCTCATACGTGACAACGAAAAAGAAATGTATTCTACAAAGGAGGTTACTGCATGAGTTTAAGCTACCTTACTCCAGAATTTAAAGTACTCAGAGATTACGATAAATGCATTAACTGTAAGGTTTGTATGAGACAGTGTTCATTTGAAGTTCACAGTTATGATGAACATCTAGATAAAATGATTTCAAATGATATGAATTGCGTAAATTGTCAAAGATGTGTCGTATTGTGTCCAACACAAGCTCTTACAATTATTAAACATCCTCAAACATTTAAAGAACATGCCAATTGGACTTACGATGCTATAAGAGATATATACAGACAGGCAGAAACAGGTGGAGTTCTTCTGTCATCCATGGGAAATGATAGGCCTTATCCTGTATATTGGGATAAAATGGTTATAAATGCAAGCCAAGTTACAAACCCCTCTATAGACCCACTAAGAGAACCTATGGAATTAAGGGTATATATAGGTAGGAAGCCTGACAAGATAGAAATAGACGAAAACCTTAATGTTAAAACAAAAATGCCTCCACAACTCAAACTTGAGACACCAATAATGTTTTCAGCAATGTCTTATGGTTCAATAAGTTACAATGCTCACGCAGCTTTGGCAAGAGCTGCTGAAGAGCTTGGGATACTTTATAATACTGGTGAAGGAGGGCTTCACAAGGACTTCCGCAAATATGGGAAAAACACAATTGTGCAGGTCGCCTCAGGACGTTTTGGTGTTGATAGAGAATACCTCAATACTGCGGCGGCTATTGAAATAAAAATTGGTCAGGGTGCAAAGCCTGGGATAGGTGGTCATCTACCCGGTGAAAAGGTGAGTGAGGACATCTCGGCAACAAGAATGATACCACCTGGAAGTGATGCTATATCTCCTGCACCGCATCATGATATCTATTCAATTGAAGACCTTGCACAATTAATATATGCATTGAAGGAAGCTACCAATTATCAAAAACCTGTTGGTGTTAAAATTGCAGCAGTCAATAATGTAGCGGCAATAGCTTCGGGAATAGCAAAAGCTGGTGCAGATTATATAGCTATAGACGGATTTAGAGGCGGTACAGGGGCTGCACCAAAGAGAATAAGGGATAACGTAGGAATTCCAATTGAATTTGCAATAGCTGCTGTAGATGCAAGACTTCGCTCCGAAGGTATAAGACATACAATATCTTTAGTTGCAGCAGGTAGTATTAGAAACAGTGCAGACATAGTCAAAGCAATAGCTCTTGGTGCAGATGCTGTTTACATTGGAACAGCCGCTTTGATTGCTTTGGGATGTCACATGTGCCAAAAATGCTATACTGGTAAGTGTAATTGGGGAATTGCTACACAAGATCCTAACCTTGTAAAAAGATTAAACCCAGAAATTGGATATAAACGGCTTGTTAATCTTGTACAAGCATGGAGCCATGAAATAAAAGAAATGCTTGGTGGAATGGGTATAAATGATATTGAAAGTCTTAAAGGCAATAGGTTGATGCTTCGTGGCATAGGAATGACACAAAAGGAACTTGATATACTTGGCATTCTTGCTGCCGGCGAATAGGTGGAGGTGGTATAATGAAAACCATAAATGCGTCAGGAATTTATTATAGAGACCTTAATGAAATAATTAAAGAGTTAGTTCGTTCAGGTGAAGACATAATTAATTTAAAAAATGTCAATGGTCAGCGATATATAGGAGATAATTTATCTGGGACTACAAAAATAAATATCGAAGGTACGCCTGGCAATGACATGGCGGCTTTTATGGACGGCCTTACAATAGAAGTTTTTGGCAATGGACAGGATGCAATCGGAAACACAATGAACGATGGAAATATTATTATACATGGACATGCAGGTGATGTCGTTGGTTACGGGATGAGGGGTGGATCTATCTATATAAAAGATAGTGTTGGCTATAGAGTTGGCATACACATGAAAGAATACAAAGATAAAGTTCCTGTAATAGTTATTGGAGGAAGTGCGGGAGATTTCTTTGGTGAATATATGGCAGGTGGATGTATGATTGTACTGAACTTGAAAAATGATGAAAATATAGTTGGAGAATATTGTGGTACAGGTATGCATGGAGGAGTTATATATTTGAGAGGAGATGTAGAAGACTATAAACTTGGAAAAGAAGTTATTAAAGAAAAGATAGATGACAGAGATTACGCGTTTATCCAGAAGTATATTGAAAATTTTTGTCAATATTTTGATTATGATTTTCAAAAGATTATGAATCATTCTTTTATCAAATTGCATCCGATAGGCAAAAGACCTTATGGAAATATGTATGCATAAAAGACGGGGAAGACCCGTCTTTTTAAAGTACTTTCCTATAATCATAATCCTTTGCAATTAGTTTTCCTATGCTATTTATTTTACCAGTAATACAGCTAAAGCAATGGGAGGGAGTGTAATTTATACAGATTTTACCTGGATATAATGTGTATAATTTTCTGTATTCCCCTTCTGTAACATTTGGCATTAAACATTTGATCCACTACGAAGTGCTATCAATCTTCTATTAATATTTAGAGTTTTCATTGCTGTGGTTGTTGAAATATTAATATCAGGCATCAAAAACCTTGTTATGGCCATAACTTTTAAACTAAGTTCAAATGTGCCTCCCCTTTCATTTTTTAATAGAGTTTATCCATTATACAATAGGACAAAGGAAAGGTTTGGGAATTTCTGTTGGCAAACCCCTCTATGTTGTCGATATTGATGCAGAAAATAATGTGGTAGTATTAGGTTATGGCGACAAAGTGTTTGGAGAGGAACTCATTTCTTACAATAACAATTTTATTTCAATTGACAAACCTGAAGGAGAAATGAGAGTAGTTGTGATAATTCAACAGGTTGCTGATATTGACATCAGGAAAAGATAATTATATACTAAATATATGAACAATTATTTACATGTTCAAGTGTTGAGGTGCTTTTTATGAAGGACAAGGAAAATAAAACAGAGGTTTGTGAAGTTAATGTAATACATGAAGATATTGTGAATAAAGTAAGAGGAATTATGCCAGAAGAGACAAAACTGTATGACCTTGCAGCATTATTCAAAGTATTTGGGGATACTACAAGGATAAAGATACTCTGTGCGTTGTTTGAATCAGAGATGTGTGTTTGTGACATTGCTGCACTTCTTGGTATGAGCCAGTCTGCTGTTTCCCACCAGCTTCGAGTATTAAAGCAAAATAAATTAGTGAAATTTAGAAAAGAAGGGAAGGTAGTTTATTATTCTTTAGCAGATGATCATGTAAAGAAAATATTTGAACAGGGATTTAATCATATTAATGAGTAAATCCAATGGAGGTGATATAATTGAGCCAGAGTAAAGTGCAAAATAATAACAAGTTATTTATTTTAAAAGGACTTTGAGGTAAAAAGGGTCTCACCGGAAGAGGTAAAAATTGGAGATATCATTATAGTAAAACCTGGTGAAAAAATACCGCTTGACGGAAAAATCATTGACGGAAAGTCAATGGTTGATACTTCTGCATTAACTGGTGAGTCTGTCCTGAGGGAAGTTTATAAAGGCTCGGATGTTTTAAGTGGCTTTATAAACAAAAATGGCCTTCTTACAATAGAAGTAACACAAGAATTCGGTGAATCGACCGTTTCAAAAATACTGGATTTAGTTGAGAATGCGGGTAGTAAAAAAGCTCCTACAGAGAACTTTATAACAAGATTCGCGAAATATTATAGTCCTATTGTTACTTTTTTGGCGTTAATTATTAATATGATAACAATCAAAAAGGCAAACTCATATTTGTCGGTGATGGCATAAATGATGCACCGGTTTTAGCGATAGCTGATGTTGGTGTTGCAATGGGTGGAATCGGGTCAGATGCTGCCATAGAAGCAGCCGATGTAGTTTTAATGACAGATAAACCATCAAAACTGGTAACGGCTATAAAGATATCGAAAAAAACAAAATTAATAGTATGGGAAAATGTCATTCTTGCGCTTGGAGTAAAAATAGCAGTTCTTGCACTTGGTGCTTTGGGGATTGCCACAATGTGGGAAGCTGTATTTGCCGACGTTGGTGTTGCCCTCATTGCAGTCTTTAATGCATTACGTGTGCTTAAAGTCAAAGCAGCATAATATGAATTGTATATTATAGTAATGCTGTAAGTATTCACTCATAAAAAATACCTCCCTCAAACATCTTTGCTTTTTTAACTTTATTTCTATCACAACGTGAAGAAAATGATCCTGAAGTACTTCTTAAATTATTAAGAGGAAAGTGCGATCCTTTAAATTATGAATTGCTGTATGAAAAAGTCTTGGAGAAGGAAGAGGAATTGATTCCCAAGATGATTGATATGATTGTAAAAAGTATTAATAATGTTTTTATTGAACATTTAAGTAGTACAATTAAGAAGGGCTATCTTGAAACAATATTCCAATAGGGAGGCTTAACTATGTCTGAAATTCCTTACCAACTCTGTATTATAGACAGATTTGAAGACAATTGGGCAGTAATAGAGTATGGCGACAAAACTTTTAATTTTCCTAAACAACTTCTTCCCCAAAACGCAAAAGAGGGAGATGTACTTTCATTTAACATCCATGTAGACGAAGAAGAAACAGCTAAACGCAAAAAAGCAATCGAAAGCATAGCAAAAGACTTATTTATAGACGAATAGGAGGCTATACAATGTTCAAAAAGAGATTGACAGCATTAATCTTGGCCTTTATTTTTTTATTAATTTTTGTCGGCTGTTCAAACACAACAAGTGTGCAACAACCATTAGAGAGAGTTCAAACAGAGCAGGTAGATAGTGTTAACACTCAGCAATCAAATACAAATACAACCACATTAACCCCAGGCGTTCTCATAGTAAGTTACATAGATGTAGGTCAAGGGGACAGCATATTGGTGGAGACCCCATCAGGCAAAACGATGTTAATAGATGCAGGGATACCTGAAATGGGTAATAAAGTGGTAAACTATATAAAAAGTCGAGGAATTAGCAAAATAGACATACTTGTTGGTACTCACCCTCACAATGACCACATTGGAGGCATACCAGATGTTATAAGGAACTTTAAAATAGGCAGGTTTTATATGCCAAAAGTCACTACAACCACAAAGACATTTGAAGAGGTTTTAAAGACAGCAAAAAGCGAAGGAATTTCCATAAACGTTACCAAAGCTGGTGTTTCACTGGACCTTGGCAATGGCATAACTGCAAAGATGCTTGCACCAAACAGCACGCACTATGATGATTTAAATAACTACAGTGCAGTAATAAAGCTAACATACGGAAACACATCATTTCTATTCACAGGTGATGCTAGTGCAAAATCAGAAGAAGAAATGCTAAATAAAGGATATGATTTAAGAGCAGAAGTATTAAAAGTCGGTCATCACGGAAGTTCATCAGCATCTACTTTAGAATTTTTAAAGGCTGTAAGGCCCAAATATGCTGTAATTTCCTGTGGGAGAGGCAACGACTACGGACATCCTCATAGAGAGACAATGAAAAAACTTAAAACATTAGGGATAACAGTATACAGGACAGATGAATGTGGAACTGTAATTGCAGTAACCGATGGTAAAATGATAAGTTTTAACGTCAGCCTGGGAGATTATTTGCCGGGAAATAAAGTCAAATAGAAAAATCAAAAGAATAATCCAATGAATGAGTAAAGGGTTTTGAAAATAAATATGGTACTTATTTAGAAGGAAATAGTTATTTTTTGTCGTATATAATTATTTAAAGCACTTTTTTGATAGGCTTTGCGAAATTATGTGTTATAATTTTAATAGCAATATATTTAAGTTAATAAGGAGTAATTAAAATCACTGGATTAATTGCAACACATGGTTTAAAAACAGTTGTCAGGGAAAAGATAGAACTTATTAAAAAACTGTATCAAGCCAACTCTTTGCCGGTTACAGTGGTGGTAAAGATTCAACAACTGTTGTTGAGCTTGTTTTTTATGCTTTAAAAGCCATCGGTTGCCTCGCTTTACTACATTGCATTTATAAAGTGATATGATATAATAAAAACGTACCATCTTGAAGATTTAAAGTAACAAATAAATTTTTAGGAGGTTAATAGTGTGAAAGTAAAATAGTTAAATTTGGGCATGACAAAAAGGGCACCAAATGAAGCTGCCCAAAGCCAAATAATGGTAACATATAATGTTTAAGTAATTTTTGGAGGGATAATAGTACAACCTTCTTTTTCTAAAAGTTTAATAGCTTTCTTAATATATTGTTGCCTATGCTTTTGATAAAGTTTTTCTGGCATATTAGTGTAATCGGAGTCAGAAGGATTAAAAGGTTCCCTTTTCAAAAGCATATGATAGAGACAAGTGAGGATCATACGAGCAATAGCAACAATTGCACGTTTATGACCGCGGCGCTTTTTAATACGTTCATATTTAATCCTAAAATAAGGATTCTTTTTATCCCTAATTGCTGCATTGGCACACTGTATTAAGAGAAGTTTTAAGTAAACACCTGCTCTTGAGACATGGACAGATTTTTTCTTACCTGCACTTTCGTTGTTTTGAGGAGTAAGACCAGCCCAAGAGCAAAGGTGCTTGTCAGATTTAAAAACTGTCATATCCGTGCCGATTTCAGCGATGATATAAGTTGCCGATTTTTCGGTTATGCCAGGAAGAGTAACAGAGATATCAATCAAGTCTTGATAAGGTTTGGCTAATTGAGAAATGGCTTTATCCAAATCAGAAACACAAAGATTGATAAAGTCATAGTGTTTTCCGCAAACCTTCATCTTGACTGATTGATCAACCCTAGAGATAAAAATTAAAATATATAGACATTGACTGAATATCCAGCACATGAACACTAAGGAATTGCTTATACAATGATTAGTGTACGTGATCAAAGTCACACTTATTTGTGCTTGAGAAGATATTCTACACATGTTAAAATGCGGACTTGAGTCCAATGAGTGGTAGAAATAATTCCACTCCCTCCTCCGTGCTTTGTAGTATATCTATATATTTTAAAGAAATTATATCAAAAATATCGCTCAATAGCACACTTTCATTACAATTTGTGCTTGAGCAAAGCGAAAGGATGTGGGTTAATATGGCTACAATAAAACCCTTTAAAGCGATAAGGCCTGCACCGCATTTAGCGGATAAAGTAGCATCGCTGCCTTATGACGTTGTAAATAGCGAAGAAGCGAGAGAATTGGTGAAAGGGAATTCTTATTCATTTCTTCACGTAGATAGGTCAGAAGTAGATTTAGATCCTTCTATAAATTTGTATGACAAAATAGTATATCAAAAAGCGAAAGAAAATTTTGATAAAATGCTTAAAGAAGGTGTGTTAATAAAGGACACTGAAGACTATTATTATATATATAGAGAGATAATGGATGGAAGAATCCAAGTCGGTTTAGTGGCTACTGCTTGTGTGGATGATTATTTAAATGGTATAATTAAAAAGCATGAACTTACTTTACCTGAAAAGGAAGAAGACAGAATAAATCACATGGACTACTGTGATGCCCACACCAGTCCTGTATTTTTAACTTACAAAGCTAACCAAGAGATTAAGGATTTATTAAGCAGTTGGGTAAGGGGAAAAAACCCCATATACGATTTTGTGTCTGATGACGGAATAAGGCATACAGTATGGGTTATAAATGACAGATCTTTGATAGATAGGATTACTTCTATTTTTAAGGGGATAGATTATCTTTACATTGCAGATGGACACCACAGGTCGGCTGCCTCTGTAAAAATAGGGTTGAAAAGGAGACAGCAGCATCCTTCCTATGACGGAAGTGAAGAGTTTAATTATTTTTTATCAGTACTTGTCCCACATGATGAAGTGCATATTATGGCTTATAATAGGGTTGTCAAAGATTTAAATGGATATTCTGAAGAAGAGTTTATTGATAAAGTAAAGGAAAAATTCATAGTAGAAAATTATGAGAATAAAGGGCCTTTTAACCCCACAGAAAAACACACTTTTGGCATGTATTTATCAGGAAGATGGTATAAACTTACTGCCAAAGAAAGCACTTTTGACTCTACTGACCCGATAGACAGGTTAGATGTAAGCATACTTCAAAAAAATCTTTTAGACCCTATTCTTGGAATAAAAGATCCCAGAAGAGATAAAAGAATTGACTTTGTAGGAGGTATTAGAGGACTTGAAGAATTAGAAAGAAGAGTTAAAACGAATATGAAAGTAGCTTTTTCTATATTTCCTACCACTGTTGACGATTTAATTGCTGTTGCAGATGCAGGTAAGATAATGCCTCCTAAATCTACTTGGTTTGAACCAAAATTGAGAAGCGGTTTATTTGTTCATGAATTAAAATAAAAAAGAATAAAGTATAAAAGCACCTTTTGAAGCAAAAGGTGCTTTTATACTTTTTAATAATATCCAATGTTTGCTTTTTTATCAAAACGAGATTTGGTAAATAATTTTTTTAACATAAAAGTTCTATTATTCAATGATTTGTACTAATATATATTGAAGGATAATTTGGGGGAGCTGGTTATATGAGATTAAAGCGAAAAACATTATGGGCGTTAACAATAATTATAATTATTGGGCTAATTATATATCTTTTGCCAACGAAAGATAGTAACATTACTTTATATACTATTGAAGCAAAGTATGATGACGAAAACAAAGTGATTTATGCTACACAAAAGGTGGATTATGTAAATACTCATGATATTTCCCTTCGAGAAGTGTACTTCCATTTATATCCCAATGCTTTTAAAACACAAGAGAATTTGCCTTTTACCAAAGAAGAACTTCCTTTTGCATATCCTGATGGATTTAAACTGGGGTTTATAGAGTTTGAGAAAATTGCGTACCGCAATGACATTCCAGCTACTTATAAGTTTGAAGAACCGAATGGTGAAATTTTAAAGGTGATATTACCTAAAGAATTGAAAAAAGGAGAAGGAATACAGATTAAAATGACATATAAAGTTCAGCTTCCTCCTTGTAGAGGTAGATTTGGGTATGGCACCAATACTGTGCAAGTTGCCAATTGGTATCCCATACTTTCCGTTTACGACAAAAATGGTTGGAATAATGACCTCTATTATGTTTTTGGCGATCCTTTCTACAGCGACATAGCAAATTACAAAGTTAAGTTAACAGTGCCTAAAAATATGATAGTGGCTACTACTGGAGTAATCAAAGATGAAAAAGTCTCTTATGATTTCAAGGAATTAAATATTGAAGCTCAAAAAGTTAGAGATTTTGCTATGGTGATGAGCCCCAAATTTAAAGTAGCAGAACAAGAGGTAGATGGAATAAAAGTAAAATCCTATTATTTTACCAAAGACTACGGGAAAAAAGCCCTCAAATTTGCGGTTGATGCTATTAAATTTTACAACGACTACATTGGGAAATATCCTTATAAGCAATATTCTGTGGTTCAAAGCGATTTTTACATAGGGGGGATGGAATATCCAAACCTTGTGATGATATCTAAAGATTTGTACACTAATAGCAATTTATTTAACTTGGAATACGTTATTGCCCATGAAACTGCTCACCAATGGTGGTACGGTGCTGTAGGGAATAATCAAATAAAGGAGTCTTGGTTGGATGAAGGATTGACAGAGTACACAACAATACTGTATATAGAAAGGTATTACGGAAAAGCTACTGCAGATGAGATTTACAGACACGTAATAGAAGGCGAGTTTGACAAATATCTAAAAACAAGTTCTGATACTTCTTTTGCGAAAACCCTCGCTGATTTCAAAGAGTGGAAACAATATACAAATATTGCATATAATAAAGGAGCGATGGTCTTCCATGATTTAAGAGGCTTAATAGGTGACGAAGCGTTTAAAAAAGTATTACAGAGTTATTATAAAAAATACAAATATAAAATTGCCACTACGCAAGACCTAATTGACGTAGTGGACAGTGTTACAGGCAAAGATACAGGTGGATTTTTCCAAGAGTGGTTTTACTAAATTATCATTTTCCTTTTAAGCCTTATGTCTTCACCATAGAAATTGAGCAATTTGAAATGGCCAAATATTCTTGAATAAATTCTTTCGGGGTATATGGCCATTATTTCAGATAGAGGTAAGTTTGTAGAAATGATAAACTTTTTATCGGCCAGCAATCTTGTATTTAAAAGATTAAAAAATTCTTGAAGGCTAAAGGCTGTTATGGGCTCTGTTCCCAAATCATCGATTATGAGCAAGTCACAGTTTTTTAAAAGGTCTAAATATTCGCTGTAAGTGCTGCTGTCAGGATTGAGCTTGTTTATTCTCAACCCTTCTATTAAATCGGATGCTGTTCGATATATCACACTTTTACCTCTATCTAACAACTCTTTTGCAATGCAATTGGCAAGGAAAGTTTTTCCCAACCCAGAATCCCCATAGAAAAAAAGGCTTTCTGTATATGTATCAAAGTTTTTTATAAAATTAAGGGAAAACTCCACGATTTCTCGCATATTACTTCTGGGAGAGGGCTTGTCTCCGTAAGGTTTGTCAGAATAATACTCAAAATTAAAGTTAGAGAAATTTTCTCTTTTTAGTATTTCTTCTATGCTGGATTGCTTGTAGTAGATATTTATGAGCTTTTGGTCAAAGCATTTGCATCGCTTTCCGTTTACGTATCCCGTGTCTTTGCAAATATTGCATTCATATTTGGGCTCAAGATAGTCTTCTGAATAACCGTGGGAAATTAAAAGGGAAGCTTTTTGTTTTTTTAGATTGTTCAAACGCTCTTTTAAAGAATTTAAAAGATCTTTCGCTTTGTCGGGCTCTTTGAAAATAGCCTGTGTTATTTCTATGCCTATATTTTTAATGGATTCGTCAATTTTTTCAAGTTCAGGAATTTCTTTATATAATCGGTTTTTGCGGCGAAGAGCTTCTTTTAAAGAAGTATCTCTTTTCATTTCATATTCTTTAAGAATTTCATGTATGATGTTATCATTCATTTAATTCACCCCTTGAATGGGCTAAAAGCTTCTTTTCCAAATCTTCTATGTCGTAATTTCTTTGGGAATAGCTGTTAAAGTAATTTTTTGGTGCTTTAAAACCTGTTGTGACAGGGGACTTTTTCTTTGTTGAGGCTTTTTTAGCTTCTAAGTCTTCTACTGTCCTTATTCCTTCGTTAAACCAGTTTATTAGTATTTTGTTAATGTAAGGGAAACTGGGTTCGTTTAGTTTAAGAGTACATTCGTTGCAGGCTTTTATTATCACATCTACATCAAAGCCCAAATCGTCCATCCAACGGTCCATCATTTCTTTATGAGATTCCATCAGTTCGTCTTCTTTAAGGCCAAGGGCGTTTAAAATCCTCTTATAATTTTGCCACCTTTTGTTTTCGGCTTTGAGGTATTCTTCTACATCCAGTGCAGTTTTAAGACCGGCGTCATGCCAGGCTATTGCTACCTTTTCCATATATCTCAAAGATGTTTTATTCTTAGAAGCGCAGTAACTTACCAGCATCGTTATTATTTCCAAGGAAAAGCCGTATTCATCTATCCAACTCAAATATGTATCCATTTCAGTGGGAGTTAAAGGCCTTCCTAATGTCAGCTCAATTGCTTCAAACATCTGCTTTACTTGGCTATCCTGCAAAGATAAGCTGTGGTTTGAGATGTTTTGCGGTATTACAGGGAGATATTCTACTGTGTATTCGCCGTCGACATATTTTAATTTGACAAGGCCGGATTTTTCCCAATATTTCAACGCTCTATCAACTTCTATATCTGACATAAATAGCTTATCTGCTAGAGCGCTTAAAGATATTTCATTGCCATAATAACAATATTTTAACCCTAAAATATATACCTTAACGTATTCTCCAGGAGCATCCAACATAAAATGATTTATAAAATAATTGCTAACAGGTGTGCTTCCCCAATCGTCATTTTCGTTTAAAAATTTAAAAACGCTCATCCTCCCCACCTCGAATATATTATAGCACAGTGGATTATGCCCTTCAATTGAAAAAGATTTTAACATAATTATCGGAATATTTGTCCTATTGTTAAGAAACTTTTAGTGAAGAAAATATATACATGAATATTGTAAGTGAGTATAGCATAAAATATAGAAGAATGACAAATATTTCATAAATCAAAATTTGGTTTTTGTAAAAAGTATGGTATAATTAAAAAGGATTAACATAGGATTAACAAATGAAAGGAGAATACTATGGGTAATGTGGGGGATAAAAGCTATAAGTTTTTTCTTGGTTTATTAAAGACTTACAAGAACAATCTTATAGCTTTTGCGGTAGCACTGTCCATAGGGCTATCTTTTATTGTGTATGAAGAAGGATTTGCCTACAAAATAACAGTAGACGGGGAAATTGTCGGAATTACCAAGAATATAGATGAGGTAAAAAGCTTTATAGAAGAATTACATAAAAAAGAAAGGAAAAAGACGGGGACGGATATAGTTTTAAATCAAGAAATAAAATTTGAAAGGGTAAGAGTAGCAAATAAAAAGCTGACAGATGTACATAAAATTTATGACAATTTGAAAAATGCCATGAGCTTTAGCTGCAAAGCTGCTGCTATAATAGTAGACAACAAATTTGTCACTGCGTTAAAAAATCAGGAAGAGGCTGAAAAAGCACTTGAGCTTTTGAAAGGCAAATACGCTAAAAGTTCTAAAAGAGTATATTTTAAAGAAGATGTCAAAATTGAAGAGAAGTACATACCTCCAAAGTATTTAACAAATGTAGAAGAAGCATTAAAAATATTGGAACAACCTGTAAAAAAAGTTGTTACATATACTGTCAAAGAAAACGATAGTTTGTGGTCTATTGCAAGAGACCACGACATGTACATTGAAGATATTTTAAAATTAAATCCCGGTCTTACAGAAAATTTAAAACCAGGACAAGTGATATATTTATCCTCTGCTGAACCTCATGTTACAGTTGTTACTGAAAGACAAGTGGGCTACAAAGAAGAAATACCTTTTGATACAAAACTAGCAAAGGATGAAAGTTTATACACAAACCAATCAAAAGTTTTAGTTGAGGGCAAAAAAGGTTTAAAAGAAGTAACCGCTGTTGTCATAAGTTACAACGGCATTGAGGTTTCCAAAAAGATAAAGAGCGAAAATGTACTTGAAAAGCCTGTCAACAAAATAGTTGCAGTAGGTTCAAAGAGATTACCTTTGACTGTTGCTACAGGGTCTTTTAGTTATCCCCTTAGAGGTACTATCACTTCAAGGTTTGGACAAAGGTGGGGGAGACTTCACACAGGAGTTGACATAGCGGCACCACAAGGTTCACCTATTTATGTGGCAGATGGGGGTACTGTTATATTTTCTGGTTGGGAAAGTGGATATGGCTATGTGGTTAAAATTGACCACAAAAACGGCTATGTCACTTATTACGGCCATGCCAGCAAACTCCTTGTTAAGAAGGGAGATAAAGTGGCGAAAGGACAAAAAATTGCTTTGGTAGGTTCGACAGGCCATGCAACGGGACCTCATTTGCACTTTGAAGTGAGAAAAAATGGTGTTCCAGTTAATCCTTTGACCTATTTAAATAAATAATTGCTACAAGCCCTAAGAGGGCTTTTTATTTTTATAGGGTTGCTACAAGCATTTATGAATGTTATAATACAGTTGTAGTTATATTTGTTAAAAAACCTGTATTACTTCATACATATAAAAGCATGCACATATAATACATACGGGGTTTTTTAAAATATGTGTGAGGTGATACAGGATGAAAAGGAAAATTATCGCTTTTGTTAGTGCGCTTATTTTGTTCATTTCTCTTTATTACGCCAACAAAATTGTGGTGGCTTCCTATCCTTATGTGAGAGAAATAAAAGAGAAGAGTTTAACAGATAATGCAAAAGATTACAAAACAACACAAAGTGAACACTTTATAGTGCGATATACACCACAGGATGAAAAATACGTTCCTCTTGTTTTAAAAATTGCAGAGAAGCATTATGCGAATGTTACTGACGATTTAGGTTATAAGCCCCATAATAAAACTGTTATTATAATGTACCATGACCCTGAGAAAATGAACAGGGACTTTTCACTTGCAAAAGGGGATACTGCTATGGGCCTTTATCTAAATGGAGCCATAAGCATAGTATCACCCGAATTGTGGATTAGCCCTGGACAAGATTTAGAAAGAGTCTTTGAACATGATGGACCGATTGTACACGAGTTTGCCCATCTCATTGTGGATGATGTTGCAAGAGGCAATTACCCCGTATGGTTTACAGAAGGCATAGCCCTTCTTGAAGAATATCGAGAAAATAGCTTTGTCTGGGGCGAAGGTGTAACAGCTGATAAACCCTATTCTCTCAAAGAGTTGACTTATAATTTTAACCAATTAGATGAGACATTGGCCTATAAAAGGTCTTTTGAAATAGTAAAAGCCATAACTGATAAATATGGAATGCAAAGTATAAGAGATATTTTAAAATGTTTGGGGAAAGGATTAAGTTTAAATGACAGTTTTTACAAAATCACAGGAGTAGATTTAGAGAAATTTGTAGATTCATTGAAATAAAGCAAGGAGAGTATTGCTCTTCTTGCTTTAACCCTATAAAAAGACAAGGGGGAAGTAAAATGAGTTACAGAATACTGATAGTTGATGATGAAAAGCCTATAGTTGAGATAATCAAATACAATCTGGAAAAAGAGGGATACATAACTTATGAAGCTTATGATGGGGAAGAGGCTTTAAAAATAGCAAAAGAGCAAAATCCAGATTTGATAATACTTGATGTGATGTTGCCTAAGTTGGACGGCTTTTCAGTGCTAAGAACTCTAAGGCAATCAATGACTATACCTATTTTGATGTTGACGGCTAAAGAGGAAGAAGTAGACAAAGTGTTGGGCTTAGAATTGGGAGCTGATGACTACATAACGAAACCTTTTTCTGTAAGAGAACTCATAGCAAGGGTAAAAGCTAATTTAAGGAGAATTAGTTTAAATGGAAACGAGTCTGGGAATATCATTTACGTAAAAAATTTAAAAATTGACATGTCAAAATATAAAGTAGAGAAAAACAATAAAGAGATAGAACTTACCTCTAGAGAATTTGAACTTTTGAGATTTCTCATTTTAAACAAGGGGCTTATTTTTTCACGCGAAATGCTATTGGAAAAGGTATGGGGTTATGAATATCTGGGTGATATTAGAACAGTAGATGTCACCATAAGAAGACTGAGAGAAAAAATTGAAGATGACCCCAGTAACCCTAAGCTTATTCACACAAAAAGAGGGGTTGGTTACTATTTTAGCGATGAGAAGCAGATTTAAAAGCATTCAATGGAAAATAATTCTCATATATACTTTGCTAATACTTGTAGCAATGGAAATCATATGGGTATATCTTTATAAATCTCTTGAAAATTACCACATGAATAACTTTGACAATTACCTTGAAGCGCAAGCGCGAGGTATTTCTTTTACCCTTAAAGACAACATGGATGCAAAAAGCTTAAAAAATGTGATAAATATGTACCTGGGTCCTAATTCAAACGTAAAGTATGTGTATATTTTGGATAATAAAGGAAATATTTTAGCTAGTTCAACTGGGGATAGGGGAAAAATGATGACTCCTGCTATTGTCAAAGCCCTATCAGGAGAAATCGGAAGTGAAGTGACTGATGATTATAATTCTACTGGAAAAATAAAAAGCTTTGCCATGCCAGTTTATAATAGCGATGGTAAAATAAATGGAGTTGTGTATATTAGCGGTTCTTTAAATGGAATATATGAGACTTTATGGGATGTCAATTTGATTCTTTCGAGTGCTACTCTTTTTGCTGTTGGAATTACTATGGTGCTTGGATATATTTTGTCCAAGACTATAACAGATCCCATCAAAGAAGTGACAAAATATGCTCAAAAGATGGCAGAAGGTAATTTTGATGTGACGATAAAGATAAAATCTAATGACGAAATAGGAAAATTAGGTGAAATGTTTAATTTTTTATCTTTGCGGTTAAAACAGACTTTAAATGATATTCAAGGTGAAAAAAACAAAATAGAAGCTATTATACAATTTATGACCGATGGTGTTGTGGCAACAGATGCAAAAGGCAACATAATCCACTATAATGAGGCTGCCGAGAAAATGTTAAATGTGAAGCTGGAATTAGGAATGCCAATAGAGGGAATACTAAATTTAGAAAAAGAAGATGCAGTAGCGACAATGAATTGCGGAAACAAGGTTTTAACAGTTAACATAGCTCCGCTAAAAAGCAATCAACAAATAGAAGGATATGTTTATGTACTTCACGATATCACGGAGCAACACAAATTGGATGCCATGAGGAAGGAGTTTGTGGCAAATGTCTCTCATGAACTTAGAACTCCTCTTGCTACCATAAAAAGCTATGTTGAAACTCTTCTTTACAGCGACGTAGATGCTGAATATTTAAAGAGATTTTTAAAAATAATAGATTCAGAAACTGACAGAATGACACGTCTTGTAAAAGATTTGCTTCTTTTATCTAAAATGGATTCTGAAGACAAAAACCTCAAATTTGAGCATAAAAATTTAAATGAAGTAATAATTGACGTAATAAATAGACTTTCTATTGAAGCTCATAAAAAAAATCAGAAACTTATCGTAGACCTTCAAGAAACGCCAAGGCATGTGTATATTGACAAAGATAAAATGGAACAAGTTATACTGAACCTAGTAACCAATGCTATAAAATACACTCCAGAAAACGGAATGATAAAAGTTATCACAGAATACGATGAAAATTTTGCAACCTTCATTGTGGAAGACAACGGTATAGGAATTCCTAAAGAAGACCTGCCTCGAATCTTTGAAAGGTTTTACAGAGTAGATAAAGCCAGATCCAGAGAGCTTGGAGGTACAGGTTTGGGGCTTTCTATTGTAAAACAAATTGTAGAACTTCACAAAGGAGAAGTAAACATAGAAAGCGAAGTAGGAAAAGGCACTATAGTGAGGGTTAAACTGCCATACCAGTAAATTTGTAATAATAGTTTAATATTACTGTAACAATACTGTAATAATAGTACTGTATAATAAAGTCATAAAAGAGAAGGAGGGATATCCTTGAAAAAAATAATTGCTTTATTTGTAGCAGTGATTATGTTGATGGCCCTTTTTATGTCATACGGATACGCACAAGATCTCATAAAAGTTAAAACTAATATAAACGATGTAAAGACAGCTAACAAATATTTTATAATTTCTGGTAGTGGTCAACCTAATACTACAGTAGAGCTTATCCTAAATGACAGTTTAAACGACAAATGGGTAATTGGCGATACAATGCTTTTTGCAAAATTGCTGACTTTAAGCTATGGAGATAATTGCATTGTCATAAAGGCTTATAAAGGTGATCAATTGCAAATAATAAAAGGACACGTGATACTTACAAAAAAGGATGGAATTTTACAAATAACAATTACTGCCATTGAAGATATAATAAAATCCCTTTTGAGATAGAGGTTTTGAAGGATGAAGGAGAAGGTTAAATCACTGCTATTGTTTTTTCTTGTTTTAACCAGTATGTATTTAACTTATACCTTGTGGATATCCTTTCCGCAAAATGAACTATTTTCTAATAAAAAGTCCACAAATATAAAAGTGGACATTTTTCGTATAATTAGGCCAGAATACACTTTTGTGGGTTTGCAAGATAAAGTGTATTTGATTTCAGATGACAATCTTTCCTCCTCTCTGTGGAAAAAAACAACAGATTTTATTAATTCAAATAAAGAAGAAAAAATAAATGTAGTGGATAAAAATAGCTGGGAGGATGCACAAAAAGGTACATTTATACGGTTTTTA
This sequence comes from Thermoanaerobacter kivui, assembly GCF_000763575.1. Taxonomy (NCBI): domain Bacteria; kingdom Bacillati; phylum Bacillota; class Clostridia; order Thermoanaerobacterales; family Thermoanaerobacteraceae; genus Thermoanaerobacter; species Thermoanaerobacter kivui. The sequence continues at coordinate 2,309,080 of NZ_CP009170.1, read as the reverse complement.
ATGGGGAAAAGTGTAAATGGTGAATTTTTGAGAGAGGTTTTTAGCAATAAAGAGGGCTGGTTTAAAAAGATAAATAGTGATATATATGTAAAAGAAATTATTATTAATATAGGCAAAAGTCAAATTTTTGTGAAAGATGCAGTTAATGAGAAATTTTATATTATCAATTATCAAAGTTTGGAGAGCTTAAAGAGTTTTATAGAAAATTTGAACAAAAATGATATTACTGTTTGTGAGTCGGTGTATCAAGAAAGCAATACATACTTTACAAAAAACGTGTACATACCTTCTCTCACTTTTTCGATTAAGAAGATATATAATAAAGAAATAAATTTTGAATCTGACACCCATTTTCTAGAAAAATTTTTTACGAATATCTCTGTTGTAAGAAAAATTACCGAGAATAACGGATGTACTGTTTATACCGACGGTTTAAAAAGTCTGCGCTTATATCAAAATGGGTATATAGAATTTTATGACACTGTTTCTGAAGCTTCTCCCACTGATAAAATTTTTGCACTGAGAAAATCTGTCATCTTTTTAGAGGAAATAGGGATAAAAGTTGACAATATTTACTTGTGGGATGTCAAAGAAGAAAAAGGGCAGTATACTTTTTATTTTAATTATATATTTGATTATCCTCTTCGAATTTTGCAAAAAGAAATGCTGGATTTTCCAATCGAGGTAAATATCTCAAATGGGAATATTAAATATGCACGAGTTTTGTATTTAGATTTGATGAGTAATGGAAGTTATTTAATTTCTCATGGAAAATTGAAACAATCTCTTGTAATGGGATTAAAGCATATAAACTGGCAACAGCCACTTTCTGATTTAAAAATAGGTTATGTGTATTATGAAGGACAATTTATCCCTGTTTGGATTGGGGAAGGTAAAAATAGAGTGTTTTTCATAAACATATTTAATGGAAAGTTGATTTACAATGGGGTATAGATTATGAACTGGTCTAAAGCAAAAACAGTGATGATAATCACTTTTGCGATTTTAAATGTTCTTTTATATCTAACTATTGCTAAAATGAATAAACCAGAACCTCATATTTTATCTGGAGAGGATTTGCATTCTTTAGAGGAGGTTTTGTCACAAAACAACATAATTTTAAAAACTGCAATACCGCAAAATACAGAGCCAATGCCACTTATTAAGGTGAAAAGAGAGATATTTGATGAAAATTTTGTATTAGAAAATTTTATCAAAGGGCAGAAATATGAAAAATACAAAGAAAACAAATATACAATTTTTAAATTTGAGAATAAGACTATCAAAGTGGATGGCATCAGTTTTTATTACTCTGAAAAAAGTGATAAATTTGAACACATGTCTTCTTTTCAAAAGGAAGAGTATATACAGGATTTTATAAATAATTATCATTTTAAAGAAATAAATGTGCAAGTTGAAAAAATTTCTCAAGGTAAAGAGGTAAAGATAAAGTATTTTCAAACCTATAAAGATTACTTCATAGATGGCGGATGGATAGAAGGGAAAATAGATGATAAAAGCTTTGAATTTTCGAAGTGCTGGTTTGGTTCTGTTGCAATGGAAAATGCAAAAAAAGATGTGATAGATGCGGTTTACGCTCTCTTGAAGCTTGTGGAAATAAAGAGGGACAAAAAGCCTATGGTGATAAAGGAGATAAAATTAGGTTATTATTTTAACTGGAGCAATGCCACAAAAGGAGAAGCAGTCCCTGTTTGGAGGATAACTACAGAAGAAGGGGATAAGTATTACATAAATGCTTATACAGGAAATTTCGAAGAAGGTAAATAATACCGCCTTCTTCTTTTTTCTTTTTTACCGTAAAATACTTGTAAAATATTTTAAATTGTATTAAAGTATATATTGTGATGATATTCGATTTATTTTAATTTAATTTGATTTGAAGGGAAGATTGAAAGTGGAAAAGTTTATAATCAAAGGAGGAAAGCCTCTTAGAGGGAGTGTACAGATTAGTGGTGCTAAAAACTCCGCTGTTGCAATCCTTCCCGCGGCATTGTTGGCTGATACTCCGAGTGTGATAGATAATTTGCCTGATATAAAAGATATAGAATTATTAGCCCAGATGATACGCCATCTGGGAGGGAAAGTGGAAAAGAAAAAACACGAAATAGTGATTGACCCTGAAGGGCTTAATTCTTTTTACCCTCCTCGGGATTTGGCGAGTCAAATGAGGGCTTCTTATTATCTTATCGGAGCACTTTTAAGTAAGTTTAACGAGGCAGTAATAGCTATGCCCGGAGGCTGTAATATTGGCGTAAGGCCTATTGACCAGCATATTAAAGGGTTTGAAGCCTTAGGGGCAGAGACTACTATAGAACACGGTCTTATAAGAATTAAAGCAAAGAAATTAGTAGGGAATCATATATATTTTGATGTTGTAAGTGTGGGAGCTACTATAAATTTGATGTTGGCTGCTTGCAAAGCCGAAGGTGTGACCATATTAGAAAACTGTGCCAAAGAACCTCATGTGGTAGATGTGGCAAATTTTCTAAATGCTATGGGTGCCAATATAAAAGGGGCAGGTACTGATACCATAAAAATAACAGGGGTAGACAAGCTCCATGGCTGTCATTACACCATCATCCCTGACCAGATAGAAGCAGGCACTTACATGGTGGTAGCTGCTGCGACGAAAGGAGACGTGTATATAAAAGGAGTAATTCCCAATCACTTAGAAGCGATTATTGCGAAGCTTACTGAAATGGGAGTTATAATTGAAGAACATGATGATGTTATAAGAGTCAGAAGAGAAGGGCCTTTAAAACACGTTGACATAAAGACTTTGCCTTATCCGGGTTTTCCAACGGACATGCAACAACCAATGGCAGTTCTTTTGGCACTGGCTGATGGCATAAGTGTCATTACTGAAAATATTTATGAAAACAGATTTAAATATTTAGATGAACTGAAAAAAATGGGTGCAAGAGTGAGAGTAGAAGGGAGAACTGCTATAATAGAAGGGGTAGAAAAATTGACAGGCGCTCCTGTATACGCCACAGACTTAAGGGCAGGAGCGGCAATGGTTATAGCAGGTCTTGCTGCTGAAGGTATAACTGAAGTTATGGAGGTTTATCACATAGACAGAGGCTATGAAGCCATGGAAGTAAAGCTTCAAGCTTTAGCAGCAGATATAATAAGAGTAAAAGAATAAATTGTAATTTTTTTGAGTATAATACGCTGCATAAGATACATCCTATTAATGGGGTGGTATTATGCAGCGGCAAATTAAAAATTCTTCTTGGGCTATTGCGATTGTAGCTTCTTTGATTACTTCTTTAGTTTTTGTCTACATTGCACCAAAATATCTTTGGGGAAAAGTCATACCAATACCTTATATGTCACCGTCAGGCACAAGGACGGAAGTAATTATACCAAAAGAGGAACCTCCTACAATAGCTGAAGCTGTAGCTAAAAAGGATACTCCTGCAGTTGTGGGAATATCTACGATAGAATTTAAAAGGGAGTATTATTTTTTAGAAAAAGCTGTTGAAGGAGTAGGTTCAGGATTCATCGTTAACCCTAACGGTTATATTTTGACAAACAACCATGTGGCGAATAAAGCATCAAAAAACATCCGAGTCTATTTAAGCAATGGTAGTATACTTCCAGGAAAAGTTTTGTGGACTGACCCTGTTTTAGACCTTACCATATTAAAAATCGACGCGAAAGGTTTGCCTGTTATTTCCTTAGGTGATTCTGATAAAATTGCAGTAGGTCAAACTGCAATAGCGATAGGAAATCCATTGGGGCTTCGTTTCCAAAGAACTGTTACTTCGGGGATAATAAGTGCTTTAAACAGAAGCCTTCCTATTACAGAAGATGGGAAACCTCGCATTATGGAAGACCTTATACAGACAGATGCTTCTATAAATCCAGGAAATAGCGGGGGACCTTTAGTAGACTCTCAAGGAAAGGCTATAGGAATAAACACTGCAAAAGTTACAACAGCAGAGGGGTTAGGCTTTGCTATTCCTATAAATATTGTAAAGCCAATACTAAAAAAAGTTATAGAAACAGGTACCTTCAAAGCTCCTTATATTGGCATAGTTGCTTATGACAAAGAAATTGCCAGCTACATTTCTGCCGATGTTTATATTTATGAGGGAATCTATGTGGCAGATATTGACCCAAAAGGTCCTGCCTACAAAGCTGGTATACGAAAGGGTTATGTCCTTTTAGAGGTTGACGGCAAACCAGTAAATACTATGGCGAGTTTGAAATGCATTATTTATGAAAAAAACCCGGGAGACAAAATAAAAGTCCGTTACAAAACTTTTACTCTTAAGACAGGCTATGCGACTATAACCCTCGGAGAATAGGAGAGGTTTTATGTTTGTTGTGTGTGAAAAGCATTTAGAGGATGCTATTGAGGAATTTGTAGAAGTGTACGAGCAACCACCAGATATTTACAAATTAGATGAGGTTTCTTTTACGGATTGGCTGGTACCTCATAAATGCGATTTTTGTGATGATGTGCCTAAATATCTTGTCGTTTAAAAATGGGGAGCATAGAGATGAATATACGCATAATAGTTGTTGGAAGAATAAAGGAGAAATATATAAACGATGGAATAAATTTTTATTTGAAAAAATTGCGCCCCTATTGCAATATAGAAATTATAGAAGTAGAAGAGGAAAAAGCGCCACAAAATTTAAGTGAAAAAGAAAGAGAAGAAATTTTAAAAAAAGAAGGGGAGAGGATTTTTTCAAAAATAAAAAAAGGAAGTTTTGCTGTTTCTCTTGCTATTGAAGGAAGGGGCATGGATTCTCATAAGTTTTCTAAATTTATAAAAGATACTTTTCAATCAGGGTATAAAGAGATGACTTTCATAATAGGTGGTTCTTTAGGATTATGGGAAAGTATAAAGGACCAATCCCATTTTAATCTTTCTTTTTCTAAAATGACATTTCCTCATCAATTGATGCGGCTCATACTTTTAGAACAGCTTTATTTAGCATTTGATGGTAAAATTCACTTGTGATAAGGTTCATTGTTTAAAATTTTATAAGCGCGATACAATTGTTCAAAAAGAATAGTAGATGCAAGGCCTAAACTCATTTCCATAGGACTTATGCTAATGCTTTCATTTAAGGAAATTTCCTCATTTCCTATGACTATTAATATATCTGACTTTGCTGAAAGTTCAAGCTCTTTTATTTTTTCTGCTAATTCTTCAGAAGACAGCGATTTTCCCGAAGGTGATATTCCGATTTTATAATATTTGTCTAATTGTTGCTTGGGCAACTGTTGAGGATTTTTGTAGTTTGTAAAGGAAATATTACAAAAGCGGCTTAACCTCTTTTGATATTCTTTTATAGCGTCGGAATAAAACTTTTCTATTTTGTTGCCGATGGCATACACCTTGTAGTTCATATTATCACTTCTCTTTAAAGTTTGTTGATAGTCAATATTATAAAATGATAAAATTATATTGTCAAAAATATTTGAAAATGTGTGTTTCATTTGATACAATATACAAAAAATAAAAGCGATGGAGGTATTATTGTGTCGGTACTTGATGTTTTACAAGAAAGAGGATATATTCAGCAAATGACTCATGAAGATGAAATAAAAGAGCTTTTAGAAAAAGAAAAAATCACCTTTTACATAGGTTTTGACCCTACTGCTGACAGTTTGCATGTGGGGCATTTTCTGCAAATTATGGTAATGTCCCATATGCAAAAAGCAGGCCACAGGCCTATCGTCTTGATTGGCGGCGGAACGGCGATGGTGGGTGACCCTAGCGGCAGAACAGATATGAGAAAGATGCTTACAATAGAAGAAATAAACAGAAATGCCGAGGCTTTTAAAAAGCAGATGCAAAGGCTCATTGATTTTTCTGATGGTAAAGCTATTATGGCGAATAATGCCGATTGGCTTCTCAACTTAAACTATATAGAATTTTTGAGAGATATTGGGGTTCATTTTTCTGTAAATAGAATGCTTACAGCGGAGTGTTTTAAGTCTCGCTTAGAAAGAGGACTTTCATTTTTAGAATTTAACTACATGTTGATGCAAGCTTATGATTTTCTTGAATTAAACAGAAGGTACAATTGTGTAATGCAAATGGGTGGAGACGACCAGTGGTCTAACATTATTGCAGGGGTAGAGCTTATCCGCAAAAAAGAAGGCAAAAAAGCATATGGCATGACATTCACTTTGCTTACCACCAGTGAAGGCAAGAAGATGGGTAAAACAGAAAAAGGTGCTGTGTGGCTTGACCCTAACAAAACTTCCCCTTATGAGTTTTATCAGTATTGGAGAAACATAGCCGATGCGGATGTAGAGAAAGCTCTTGCACTTTTGACTTTCTTGTCCATGGATGAGGTTAGAAGATTAGGTTCTTTAAAGGACAAAGAGATAAATGAAGCGAAGAAAGTACTGGCATACGAGGTCACAAAACTCATACACGGAGAAGAGGAAGCTATAAAAGCTCAAAAAGCGGCAGAAGCATTGTTTGAAGGTGGCGGAGATTTAGAAAATGTGCCTACTGTTACCGTCTCTCACGATGTTTTGGGTAAAAAAGTTTTGGATGTGCTTTTTGAAGCAAAGATAATACCTTCAAAGAGCGAAGGTAGAAGGCTCATTCAACAAGGCGGACTTTATATAAACAATGAAAAAGTTGAAAGTATTGATGAATATATAAAAGATGATATGATAAAAGATAATAGCATTTTAATAAGAAAGGGCAAAAAAGAGTATCACAGGCTTGTCATTAAAGAATAAAGGGGGAACTTTTTGTGTCAAGAGAATTTCTCTTGGCACAAATTTTATGTGACCTTGAAAGAGGTGCTAAGATGGTCTTTATCGCAACCGCTTTATATATTGAGGCAAAACCTATAATTGAATATTACGATTTAAAAAAGGATGTAGAAAATAGATATTTTCAAGTCTTTAAAAATGAAGAAATAACTCTTATAGTTACAGGAATTGGTAAAATAAACAGCAGTATAGCCGTTTCTCATGCTGCTACAAAATATTCATGTGATTTTGATGATTATATAATAAACATTGGAATATGTGGTTCTAAAGATTCTAACGACAAGTTGGGGAGTATATATCTCATTAACAAGATTATAGATAATGAAACAAAGAAAAACTATATACCGGATGTACTTATAAACCACTTTTTTGAAGAAAGCGATATAGAAACTTTTAACTATGTCGTCAATGACGCTACATTGATGTCAGCGAAACTTTGTGATATGGAAGCCAGTGGTTTTTATCAAGCAGCTTCTAAATATTTTGAAACTCACAGAATTTATCTTTTAAAAATAGTTTCTGACAATGTAAGCCTAAGCGCTGTATCTAAAGAAACGGTATATAATTTGATAAAGAATACAATAGAGGAAATAAGCAAATTTATTGAAATTGTAAAAACTTCTTTTAAAAAAACAGAGATATTTTCCCCTCAAGAAAAAGATATAATTGATTTTCTTTCGCAGACATTAAAACTTACTGCAAGCCAAAGGCAAATTTTTTACAAAGCTTGCCTTCATTATAAAGTGAGAAAAGGCGAAAACATAACCTTTTTGAAAGATTTTTATGACATCAGTGTGAATAATAAAGAAGAAAGGAAGAGGGCTTTTGCGCAAATTCTCGCACATTTACGTTGAAAAGGAGGTATTAGATAGTCCCCTAACACAAAACATCATAAAAAAATTTACTAAAAGTAAGGTTGTCATCATTGACAGATACAATGAAGTCTTTAACAGGCCTAATCAAAACTACGTTGTCCAAAAAGACCATCAAAATCTAATCATAGCCAAAAAAAGATACGATTTTATATATAGAGGTTCTAAGCTTTGTGAAAACTTTGGGAATATTAATTTTTACCACACCTCTAATATATTAAACTGTATATACGACTGTGATTACTGCTATTTGCAAGGGATGTATCCTTCGGGTCATCTTGTAATATTTGTAAATATTGAAGACTATTTTAAAGAAGTGGATAAATTGACACAAGACAAAAAAGTGTATTTGAGCATATCCTATGAAACAGATTTACTCGCCCTTGAATACCTAACAGACTTTGTGAGGATGTGGGTTGACTATGCCACAAAAAATAAAAATGTCACAATAGAAATAAGAACAAAAAGCAGTAATTTTTCAGCCGTCTATTCACTTAAGGTATTAGACAACGTCATTTTTGCATGGACACTATTGCCACAGCCTGTTATAGATAAATACGAAAGGTTTACTCCTTCTCTTGAAGACAGAATAAAAAGCATAAAAAAAGCCATATCAAAAGGACTAAAGATTCGAATTTCTATTGAGCCGGTGATGTACATTGATGACTTTGAAAATATCTATAAAAATTTCGTCAAAGAGTTTTTCTTAAAAATACCTGTAGAGGGAATAAAAGATGTGAACATTGGTGCCTTCAGAATGGTAAAAGAACAGGCGAAAAAAATAGAAAAACTAAAAGAACATTCTCCAATATTTTGCTATGACACTGTTTTAAAAGGCGGAGTTTTTACTTATAAAGATGCCGAGTATTTTGAAAGATTTGTTTACAACGAAGTGATAAAATACATTGAAAAAGAAAAAGTGTATATATTAAATTATCTCCCGCAAAATTGACGGGAGATAATTTTTTGCAATATGTGCAATCGTTTCATTAAAATAATATTGTTAAAAATATCTTGATTTTTAAATGATATTTTCATATAATATAAGTTGCGAACCCAATACTTATGGGGGGTAGAAATAGGACATGAGGAAGAATAAATTATAATTAGGTTATGATTATATAAATGTGGATTTGGGCAACATAAATATTTAAAGAGGTGATTTGATGTTAGAATTTATAAAGGATGTACAGCACTTCGAGGATGTAAAAAGTAAAGAAGAGTTTTTTATGCTGATGTTCTATTCTAATTCCTCCCAAAAAGTCTTGAAGCGTTTGAAATAATGAAAAAATTCAGCGAAGACAACCCCAAAGTACCAGTTTATGCAGTAAATGTTTCAAACATTAGAGATATACACCCCCAATACGGTATTAATGTAGTACCAGCGGTTATACTATTTAAAAATGGTGAGCCGTGGCAGTTTATTTTTGGCGTTCAAAGCAATGAATATTATAAGAAGTTGTTAGTTACAGCTCCGCCAAAGGTATCAGATGGCAAAGGACAAAAAACTCACAGAGTGACAATTTACACTACTCCTTCCTGTCCATGGTGCAATGCTACAAAGGCTTATTTGAGGCAGCACAATATTCCTTTTAGAGAAATAGATGTAAGCAAAAATCCAAGCGCAGCAGCAGAATTGGTAAGGCGCAGTGGTCAAAGAGGCGTGCCACAGACAGATATTGACGGTACAATCGTGGTAGGATTTGACAAACCAAAGCTCAACAAATTATTGGGAATTGTGGAACAATAAGTTTTAATACTTGTACCCTAAGATACAGCTGATGTATAATAGATATTGTTCTATTTTTAAATTTTAAACCAAAATTTATAAAGAAAGGGGAAGAAATCATGACTAAAATACAGCCTGTCAATGGCCATGCCCTTATTAAGCTTGAAAAAGATACAGAGGAGAAAAAAGTGGGAGGAATAATAATTCCTAAGACTGCTGAAGAAAAATTAAATCAAGGAATAATAGCTGGTCTTGCAGCTGGTGCTACAGACGAACTTGCTGTAGGAGATAGGGTTATATACAAAGAATTTTCAGGAACTAGAATAAAGCATGAGGGAGAGGAATATCTCATAATTCCTGTAGATGACATACTGGCAAAATTTGTGGAAGTTGATGAGATATAAAAGTCGGGGAAATTTAAGTCCCGACTTTTTATATTTTATACAAGGTTATTGACATATGTTTATTAAATGAAAATAATTATTAATCTTATGACTCTTTCTATTGATTTTGGTTGTATAAGTGGTGTATAATAATATTGCTTGAGCATTCCTATTAAAATAGTCGGAATTAAAAAGGAGTTGTAAAAAATGAGGGAAACACTATTGGAAATAAAGGATTTGCATGTAGAGGTTGAGGATAAACACATCCTTAAAGGCCTTAACTTGACGATAAAAAAAGGAGAAATACATGCAATAATGGGACCCAACGGTGGAGGAAAAAGCACCTTGTGCAATTCCATTATGGGAAACCCTAAGTATAGAATAACAGAGGGGCAGATTTTATTTGAAGGCGAAGATATAACAAACATGAAAGTGAACGAAAGGGCTAAAAAGGGAATATTTTTGTCCTTCCAATACCCTGAAGAGATACCTGGCATAACAGTTGATAATTTTATAAGAACCTCTGTTAATATTGTAACAGGCCAAAATATATCAATGCTTCAATTTGCAAAAGATATGAAAAATACGTTAGAACTTTTAGATATGAAATCCGAGTACAGAAATAGGTATTTAAATGTGGGTTTTTCGGGAGGAGAAAAGAAAAAAACTGAAATACTCCAGATGGCTTTTTTGAAACCAAAGCTTGTAATGCTGGATGAGATTGACTCAGGCCTTGACATAGATGCATTGAAGATTGTTGCAGAAGCGGTTAAAAAATTAAAGACAGAAGACATGTCTATCTTAATTGTCACCCACTATAACAGAATACTGGATTACCTTGAACCAGATGTAATATCTGTCCTGATGGATGGGAAAATTGTAAAAAGCGGTGACAAAGACCTTGCAAAAATTCTTGAAGAAAAGGGTTACGATTTTGTGAGAAATGGCGCTTAGTGCGTAGGAGGCGGAAAAATGAAAAAAACAGATGTAAAAGACATAGACTTTAGCATATACGATGTTAAAGACAATATAAAGTACGAGTACCAGACAGGGAAGGGGCTTTCTAAAGAAGTTGTTCTGGAAATCTCAGAACAAAAAAATGAACCTTCCTGGATGAGGGACTTCCGATTAAAGGCTCTTGAAATATATCAAAAAATGCCTATGCCAACATGGGGCGTTGACCTAAGTAAGCTTGACATAGATTCTATCATCGCATATATACGTCCGAGCGCAAAGATGCAAAGGTCGTGGGATGACGTGCCAGAGGAAATAAGAAGAACTTTCGAAAGACTTGGAATTCCTGAGGCAGAAAGAACAGCTTTGGCGGGAGTTGGTGCACAATACGATTCTGAGGTTGTATACCACAACATCAAAGAAAATCTTACACGCCAAGGTGTCATATTCGAAGACATGGACACCGCAGTAAAAAAATATCCTGACATAATAAAAGAGTATTTCATGACAAAAAACGTCACTCCCTATGACCACAAATTTGCGGCATTGCATGCTGCCCTATGGAGTGGAGGCACCTTTGTGTATGTTCCTGAAGGGGTTAAAGTAGAAGTTCCACTTCAGGCGTATTTGAGAATGAATGCACCAGGAAGCGGGCAATTTGAGCACACTCTCATAATCGCTGATAAAGGCAGCGAAGTCCATTTTATAGAGGGCTGTTCTGCGCCCCAGTATTCTGTGTCAAACCTGCACGCAGGTTGTGTGGAACTATTTGTAAATGAAGGAGCCCGCATAATTTATTCTACTATAGAAAATTGGAGCAAAAACACTTATAATCTCAACACAAAAAGAGCTATTGTTGAAAAAGACGGCATTATAGAGTGGATATCCGGCTCTTTTGGAAGCCACAAGACGATGCTTTATCCTGCCTCTATATTAAAAGGAAAAGGTGCAAAAGCCGAGTACACAGGTGTGACTTTTGCAGCAAAGGGACAGCACTTAGACACAGGTTCAAAGATGATACATTTAGCTCCCCACACATCTTCAAAGGTTTTGGCAAAGAGCATATCAAAAGATGGTGGAATATCCAGCTACAGAGGCCTTTTGAAAATAGGACCTAAAGCAGAAGGGGCAAAGGCTTCTGTCCAATGTGAAGGCCTCATGTTAGACGACATATCAAGGTCTGACACAATGCCGGTAATAGAAATAGAAAATGACAATGTAGATATTGGCCATGAAGCAAAAGTTGGAAGAATAAGCGAAGAGCAGATATTTTATCTCATGTCCAGAGGCTTAAGCGAAGATGATGCAAGGGCTATGATTGTAAAAGGCTTTGTAGAGCCGATAGCGAAATCTTTACCGTTAGAATACGCCGTAGAGATGAACAGGCTCATTAAACTCGAGCTGGAAGGCGCGATAGGATAGGGGTGAAAACATGTCAAATCTTTTGGATGAAAAAGTACAGTCTCTTTTTGAAAAGGAAGATGAAATAGCAAAAGAATACAGAAGAAAAGCTTATGACGCCTTTTCTTCTCTTCCTTTTCCTAAGTGGAAGAGAGTTAATATAGACAAAATAGAATTGCCTTTTTATAAAGAATATAATTTGGTAGTGTTAAGGGATTCTTCACAAGAAACAGTTAAAATAACTGATATAACTAAAAGCTTAGGAAACTTAGAAAGCAAAACATTGTCTTTGGTTGACAGAGCTTTTGGCGTAGATGACAAATTTGTAAACATGGCAAAAGCCTTTTACAACAGTGGATTTTACATTAAATCCCCCACAGATACAAAGACAGAAAAGCCTATAGTAATTGACTTTATAGGAGATGAAAGAAATGACACTATCATTGATTACAATATCATAGAAGCAGAGGCTAATTCAAATATAACCATTGTTTTTGACTATAATTCAGGTCTTAAGGGTTTTCACAATGGCATAACGGCAGTAATTGCAAACGAGGGTTCTACTGTAAATATAGTTAAAATACAAAGGTTAGGCGATGACTTCAATGACTTTGACAACAACATTGTATTTGTAGGTAAGGATGCTACTGTAAACTGGTCAAATGTTGTAATAGGGTCAAAAATAAGCGCTTTTGACGTAACGGTATATCTTGACGAAATAGGTGGAACTTTTAACTCTAAATCTATTTTTTTAGGAGTAGATAGTCAAAAGTATGACATGTCCTATAAAGTCTTCCACCAGGCTCCTAAAACTACCAGCAGTGTAGATTTAAAGGGCGCATTAAAGGGTAGCGCAAAAGCTGTATTCAGAGGCAACATTGACATAAAAAAAGGTGCTAAAAAAGCAAAAGCTGATGAAAATGAAACAGTGCTTTTGCTTGACAAGACTGTAAAATCCGATGCTATTCCTGCTCTTTATTGTGGCGAAGATGACGTGCAGGCAAACCATTCAGCCAGTGCGGGGCAAATTGATGAAAACAAGCTTTATTATGTGATGAGTAGAGGCTTTAGCTTAGAAGAGGCAAAACTTTTGATGGTACAAGCGGTATTGAATCCTGTCATAGACTTAATTCCTTATGACCCCGTAAGAGAAATCATCATAAAGGGTCATATAGGAAGGAGGATTTTAAGGTGAAATATGTTGATGTAGAAAAGATTAAAAAAGACTTTCCTATATTAAATGTAAAACCTCATGGTAAAAAGCTTATTTACCTAGACAATGCTGCTACAACACAAAAGCCAATTAGCGTCATTAAAGCTATGGATAGATATTATGAAGAGTTAAATGCCAATGTATATAGAAGCCCCCACTATTTAAGTGCTCTTTCCACACAGGCTTACGAAGAGGCGAGAGAAAGAGTAAAAAAATTTATTAACGCTAAAACTGAAGAATCTATAATATTTACGAGAAATACTACAGAATCTATAAACTTTATAGCATATACGTGGGGAATGAAGTATATAAACGAAGGAGACGAAATAATACTGACAATAGCCGAACACCACAGCAATATACTCCCATGGCAAATGGTAGCGGAAGCTAAAAAGGCGAAACTCAAATATGTCTACCTTGATGACGATTTTAGGCTTTCTATGAAAGACTTTAAAGAAAAAATGTCTGATAAAGTAAAGTTAATTGCTATCCAGCACATGTCAAATGTCTTAGGAATAATAAATCCTGTGGAGGAGATTACACATATTGCCCACAAATACGGGGCAAAAGTGTTAATAGATGGAGCACAAAGTGTACCTCATATGCCTGTTGATGTACAAAAGATAGATTGTGACTTTTTTGCCTTCTCTGGTCACAAGATGTTAGGACCTATGGGGATTGGGGTTTTATATATAAAAGAAGATTTACTTAAAGAGGTACCGCCATTTTTAAGAGGAGGAGAAATGATAGACGAGGTTTACGAGGACTATTCCACATTTGCACCTTCCCCTCTTAAATTTGAAGCAGGTACTCCTAATATAGAGGGAGCGTATGTGCTTATTTCTGCCATAGATTATATAGAAAAAATTGGGCTTACCAATATATATAAACACGAAGGCGAGCTTTTGGAGTATGGTCTTCAAAAAATGAAAGAATTAGACTTTGTAAAATTGTATGGCCCCAAAGACGCGAAGGAAAGGGGAGGCTTAATTTCCTTCAATGTAGAAGGAGTTCATCCTCACGATGTTGCTACAATACTAGACGAAGAAGGAATTGCTGTAAGAAGTGGGCATCACTGTTGCCAGCCCTTAATGAGATACTTAGGCGTTCCTGCAACTGTAAGAGCAAGCTTTTATCTCTACAACGATTTTGAGGATATTGATGCCCTTGTGGAAGGACTAAAAAAAGTCAGGAAGTGGTTTAAATGAGCGATTTAAATCAGCTTTATTCTGAAGTTATAATGGAACACTATGAAAACTCTCCTCACAGAAGAGAGCTTAAAGATGCTACTCACAAAGAAAGGGGGCACAATCCTCTTTGCGGTGACGACATTACCATTTATCTAAAAATGAATGGTGACATTATAGAAGACGCATCTTTTACAGGTCATGGATGTGCTATAAGCCAAGCTTCAACCTCTATGATGATAGACCTTATAAAAGGGAAAGACAAAAAAGAGGCCTTAAGGCTTGTTCAAGAATTTATAGACATGATACACAAAAAAGACGTAAACTTAGATGAATTAGGTGATGCCCAAGTACTGCATGGAGTATCTGACTTTCCTGCCCGTGTAAAATGTGCTCTACTGGCTTGGAAGACACTTCAGGAAATTTTATAAAGAGAGAAAAGCTCAAAATGGGCTTTTCTTTTTTGTTTTATAGTTTACTATTTATTAAATAAATTTAGACAAAATCATTAAAAATTTTTTAAAAGTTAAGAAGGAAAAATGAGAATTAATGTAGAATTATATACACGTAAAACCAATATATCCATATCTTCACTGGAATAAATTTATGAGGTGTTATTATGAGAATTACTTTGGAATTTGTGGGAGAAAAAAATTTAGTATTGCCAATTCATTATAATTATATAGTTCAAGGCTTTTTGTATGACCTCATGGGGGACAGTGAGTTTGCAGCTTTTTTACATGATGAAGGGTTTCAATATGAAAAAAGAAAATTTAAATTATTTACTTTTTCAAGAATTGAAGGGGAGTTCAAGATTTTAACAGATTCCAAAGGGCAGAAAAAAATAAGCATAAAACCTCCTTTTAAATTTACTGTTGCCTCTCCTTTAGATGAATTTATATTTGATATTTCAAAAAATGCGTTAAAAAAGGAGTATTGCCATTTTAATGGTCAAAAATTTATTTTGAATTCACTCAATATAGACAATCCTCCTGTTTTTAAAAATAAAGCAAGGATAAAATTTATTTCTCCTGTTGTTATGTACACTACTCTTAGGAATGGAGACATAAAATACACTTATTATTATTCTCCATGGGATGACAAATTTTCTCTCCTTTTACTTAACAATCTCCTTAAAAAATATGAATTAGTCCATAAAGTAAAAGCGAAAGATCCATATTTTAAGCTTTATCCCTTATTGGAAAAAGAAGACAGAAGATATTCAAAGATGATCAAATATAAAAATGTTTATGTAAAAGGATGGATGGGGATATATGATGTTGAGACTACTCCTGAACTTCTGGAACTTGCCTACTACACAGGTTTGGGTGCCAAAAATTCACAAGGGTTTGGGTGTTTTGAGATAATAGGGTGAAGGAATTACTATTTAAAATAGTAACACATTACATAGAAAAATTTGAGCAATTTGGATAAAATAATTGACAAGGTGGAAGAGGGCGGAATTATCATGAAAAATCCAAACAAAAAGGAAAGGCTAAAAAAACGAAAAGAAGTTTTAATAGCAACTTTAGGAAGTGAACCACAGGTAGTCACTATTGCTTTAGATGAGTTGCTAAAAAGAGGGTATCCACTTAGCAAGGTAATTGTGATATATACCAAAAGCTCCAAAGTACTTGATGCACTAAGAATTTTAGACGATGAGTTTTTAAAGGAATTCTATAAGATGGAATTTGTTAAAGTACCTGTAAAGGGTTATTCCCGTGATGGGGTGATAGAGGATTTTCTCACAGAAGAAAGTGTAAAGGCTTTGCTAAGCACTATTTATAAAGAGATTCGAGAACTTAAGCAAAATGATTTCACAATCCATTTTCTTATTTCAGGTGGGCGGAAAATAATGGGTGTGGTAGGAATGCTTGTAGCTCAGCTTTTATTTGGGGATGAAGATCGTTTATGGTATCTTATTACAGAAGGTTGGGAACCGGGGAATGAACGCAAACTTCATCTTTCAAGTGAGGAAAAAGTCTGGTTAGTGCAAATACCTGTAATACGTTGGTCAGAAGCTTCTACTTTAATGCGCACAGTAGCGGAGATAGGGGACCCTAGTGAAGTTGAGATTTGGTATAGAAAATTGACTAAAAAAGCGGAGTTTAAGAGAAAAAAGGAATTTTTAAATCATTGGCTTACTCTAGCAGAAAGAGAGATTGTTGAGCTTGTATGTAAAGGTTACGACAATGCATCTATATCTAAGATTCTTCATAAAAAAGAGCAGACTATAGCTAATCAATTGCAAGTCATTTATGAAAAATTAAAGGAGTGGAAGGATTATCCTTCTATGAAAGTAGACCGCAATCTTCTCATTGCAGAATTTGCACCCTATTTTGCCTTAAAAGATCTAGAAGAATAACTACATATGGAGGGTTTTTGCAATGTTTCTCATAAATTTCTCACATCCTCTAACAGAGAACCAAATTCAAAAACTAGAAGAAAAATTGGGGCAAAAAATAGAACGCGTTGTAGAGATAGATGCTTACATAGACCAACAGAAGTCCTTAATTCCTCAAATTGTTGAGTTGGTAGATAGAGTAGGGTTTACGCCACATGAATGGCAAACAGTACCTTTTATACTAAATCCGCCATCTCTCAGCATAAGCGCAGTAACTCTTTTAGCAGAAGTACACGGAAGGTGTGGCTATTTTCCTCCTGTATTGCGTCTTCGACCAATAGAAGGAAGCCTTCCCCTCCAGTTTGAAGTAGCAGAGATTATTAACCTACACCAAGTGAGGGAGGAGGCGAGGAAAAGAAGAGGAAGTTAAGAAAAAAGTTAAATTTGAAAGGGGATAAGTAATGAAAAAAGCAATAAGTTTTCTAGGCAAAGGACAATATAAAGAAGTTATTTATGTCTGGGAAGATAAGCAAGCTAGGACCCATCTTTTTCCGGAAGCGGTTGCTGAAATTTTTCAACCTGAGGAGGTTATAATTTTACTGACTCCATCGGCTAAAAATTATAGACCTCCCAAAAGAGAGCAGTGCCCCGAATGCAACCAAGGACTTCCAGAACCTTTGGAAGAAGAGACTTATTGGGAAACTTTACAAAAACGTCTAAAAGATAAAGTTAAATTAAAGGAAAGAGAAATTCCTGAGGGAAAATCAGAAGGGGAACTTTGGGAAATCTTTGATATATGTACTCAAGTTGTAGAAAAAGGGGACGAAGTGATTCTGGATATTACTCATGCCTTTCGATCTTTGCCTTTAATAGTATTTACGGCAGCTGTCTATTTAGAAAGGGTCAAAGGAGCAAAAATTAAAGCTATTTTGTACGGTGCATATGAAGCAAGAGAGGAAGATATAGTTCCTATCTTTGACTTAACAAAATTGATAGATTTGTTTGATTGGATGATTGGAGTAGAATTTTTGCGACAAAGAAGTGATGCCGCTTTTTTGGCGGAACGGATAGCCGAAACCCAGAATAAAATTTGGAAGGAAGAGCAGCCAGGAGAAAAACCGACTAAATTAAAGAAATTAGGAGAAGGGCTCAAAAGGGTATCTCAAGCTTTGCAGTTACTCCGCCCTTTAAAAGTTATGGAATTTTCTCAAGAATTATTGCCTTTGTTTGAACAGGCTTCAGGTGAAGTAAAGACTTGGGCTAAACCCTTTGGGGTGGTTTTAGACGAGGTAAAAAGGGAAATAAAGGAATTGGCTTATGAATGCGATTCACAGAAATTAACTGGGGAGAATCTACGACGCCAATTAGCGATTATTCGACATTATATAGATAAGGGACGATACACAGAGGGAATTTTATTAACTAGAGAATGGATAGTGGATTTTGTAGCTTACAAAAATCTGAAAGAAGAATGGTTGGATAGGGATTACAGGACGAATACAATAGAGCTAGCCCTAAACAGTAGTTTGAAAAAGAAAAAAGGGGAGGAAGCTTTAGTACCAGAATGGTTTGAGCAATTGGCTGAGAGCGAAAAATTAGTTAAACTGTGGGGACAAATCAGAGATCTACGGAATAGCATTGCCCACTGCGGTAAAACAAAGGGCGCTCAAGAAATACCAACCAGCATTGAAAAACAATTAAAAGAAATTTATTCAATGTTGGAAAAACTTTTAGATTAGGGAAAAAACTAAAAAGTAAAAATTTGTTTTAGCAAATACAGACAATAAAGTAAAGGCGAGAAAGCGAAGGTAAATTTATTTTTAAGATTGGCAAAAAAGGGGGGTGGGAAAGTGCGAATTGAAGCTACATATCATATAAGCACACCTATGTTCATGGGTGGGGCTGATAATGGAACTAATACAGAGCTTAGGCCTTCCAGCCTGAAAGGGCTCTTGCGATTTTGGTTCCGAGCTGTTGCCTGGCCCCAGCTGGGTTCTCTAAAAGAAGTTTTTGAGGTAGAAAATAGTATTTTTGGCAGTACTGAGGGGCAAGCTAAGTTTCTTATAAAAATTGATGACAATACGCTTATGCCTAATAAAAAACAGATTTTCAATAAATATACTTATGGATTAAATTACTTAGGGTATGGTTTGACAGAAAAAGGAATTAGGCCATATATTGAAAACGGCAGGAGTTTTACTCTCAGTTTATTCTTAAAAAAATCTGTATCAGAAGAAGAATTAAAATTTTTGAAACAATCTTTACAGGCTCTGGGGCTTTTTGGCGGAGCAGGAGCCAGGTCCAGGAGAGGTTTTGGTTCTCTTTCTTTGGTTTCTCTGCGAGTAGAAAATAATGAAGAGTGGAATGAGCCTCGTAATGTAAAAGAATTAAAAAACCTCCTTAGAGGATTTCTAAACAAAGTAAGTAGAGACGACACCTTACCTCCATACACGGCTTTTAGTAGTAAAACTCGAATATTTGTAAAAAAAGGAGATAAAGATCCTCTTGCACTCTTAAATGAGGTTGGAATGGAGTTGTTGAGATATCGAAGTTATGGACGAGCTTCAAAAGATAAGCATGTATTGCCTTGGGGGGAGAAAGCAGAGCAAATTTTTGCTGATGACCACGACTTGATGCTTGATTTCTTGAATGGGAAGAGAATTAACAGGATTCCACGGCGAGTAGTTTTTGGTTTGCCTCATAATTACTTTTTTAGCGGCAAAGGTAAAGTTTCTATAGAACCAGATTCAAAAGGACAAAAGAGAAGAGCGAGCCCTTTGTTTATTCATATTCATAAATTAGCTGATGGTAATTATGTAGGAGTACTTAGTTTAATTCCATCTCAGTTTTTACCTCAGAATGTAAGGGTAGAAATCAAGAGGGGTGGGCAATCAAAGATTGTCCCCGTGCAGGTAAATTACGACGTAATTTCTGATTTCCTGAAGCGCCCAACTTTAGGAGCCAAGGTGGTGTGGCCAAATGAGTAAAGTGAGTTTACATTTCTCTATAGGTCCCGTTCAGGAATTCGTGGCCCAAGCGAGAAGAACCAGGGACTTCTGGGTTGGGTCTTTTCTTCTCTCGTATCTTTCTGGTTTGGCCATTTCTGAGGTTTTGATGAATGGCGGAGAGATGGTGTTCCCGGCGGTGGATTACCGGGGAGAAAGGGTAGATGCTCTCTTGAAAACCATTGCCGAGATAAGGGAGGGGGAGAAAGTCAAAAAAGGTCCTAGCATTGCCACTTTGCCCAATCGTTTCATGGCAAAGGTTCCGGAAGATTTTGACCCGCAGAAATGTGTGGAGGCTGTAAAAAATGGTTGGCTAAAAATAGCTCAGGCTGTTTGGGATAAGTTTGTTCAGCCTGTAGCCAAGGACGGGAACAACACTGAGGAAATTTGGAAGCGCCAAGTGGAAAATTTCTGGGAAATAATGTGGGTTTTAGGGGAGGAAGGACAGGTAAACCTTTTAGATCGCAGGAAAAACTGGCGAATTCGCATTTTGCTTCCTGAACCTGGTGATAAATGCACCCTGATGGGACATTTTCAGGAACTTTCAGGGTATTTGCGCATAAAAGAAAGAGAAAAACAGGATGCTTTTTGGGAATCTTTAAGAAAACAAGTAGGCGGGTACGAGCTGGATGAAAGGGAGAGACTTTCTGCTATAGGGTTAATCAAAAGGCTTTTTCCTTTGGTAGCTCGTGAAGCCATAGGATGGGATCCTGAGCAGAAAAATTATCCTTCTACTCCGTATTTGTCAGCTTTGCCGTGGATAATAAAGGCAGCAAAAAATCTTCCAGAAATAGTGAGACAATATGCAGAATGTGCTTCTTTTCTTCCTGGAGCTACACACAAGGAAGATTTAGAGCTTTTCCCTTCGCTGAGAGAAATCGCAAACCGCGATGCCCAGACGAGAGAATTTCTCTCTCTGAATGGCAATTGTTTTCACCAAGCTGCTTTGAGTAATCCCAATCTCTGGGTGCAAGAAGGTGGGAAAGATCCCAAAGATGAGAGAGAAAAATGTCAAAAAGCTTTAAAGGAGCTTACGGACAAGGTAGGAGAAAAGCCTTCTTCCTTCTATGCTCTTCTTTTGATGGATGGAGATAGAATGGGTGCTCTTTTGCGGAGGTACAATGCCAAAAAGATTAGTTCTGCCTTGAATAGTTTTTCTAAAAACGTAAAAGATGTGGTACAACTCCATAATGGAGTTTCAGTTTGTTGACAAAGCAAAATTTTAGCCCCTGTTTTCTTAGTACCGAAAGCAGGGGCTGTATATATCTGGATAAAATTTTCTTTAAAACTCCAAATAATGAATAAAGTTTTGAAATGTCAAAGGGCCCTTTGCCCTTCCTCCATAACCATAAGGCCATTTTCTTTAAATTCATGGCAGCAAAAACAAGCATCGCTTGCATGGACAATTTTTCCTTCCCTCTTAACGTCGTCCATCGCAAACCATGCTTCTCCTTTAAATCTGCAAATACTCTCTCTATTGTCTCTTTCCTTCTCTCATATACTTCTTTACAGTAAGGTGTATGCCTTAGGTGTTCTGCTTCTTCTACATATCCTTCCCATATGTGCCTGAATATCCTCTTTGTGTAGTCTTTACTTTGGGTACACTTTTCTCTTAGAGGACAGTTTTTACATTTTTCTGGGTTTGATTTGTATTCTCTATATCCTTCTCTGTTGGTTGTAACATATGTTAATATTTCATTCTGCGGGCATATGTAACAGTCATAGTATTCATCATAAACAAATTCATGTTTTTTCATGAAACCATCTTTTGTTTTTGGCCTTGTATACGGCACTGATGGTATTATTTGTCTATCAAATATTGTCTTTAATATGTACGGATTTTTATAGCCTGCGTCTACTGCTATTGCTTTCGGTTTTCTTACCCTCTTTTCAACTTCTTCTAATACTTCTTGAAACATCACACTGTCGTGTACATTTGCAGCTTCAACTTTTACTCCTAATACAAATCCGTTTTTATCGCAGGCTGTGTGAAAAGAATATGCAAAGATTTTTTCTTTTCCGTTTTTGTTTAACATTCCGCTATCCGGGTCTGTTTTGCTTACTTTCACTTCTTTCGTCTTTATCTTCTTGATTTTCTTTAATGGCTTTTTGCCATGAGCCTCTCTATCCTTGTTTATTTCTTCTTCTAGTTTTTCTTGATAAGTCCTGGCTTCTTTTTCTACTATTTCTTTGGTGTATTTCTTCTTGTTGGCACTTGCTTTTACATGGGTTGAATCTATGAATACTTCCTCTGCATTTACTAGCCCATGTTTTATTGCTTCTTCTAAAATTTTCGTAAATATTTTTTCAAATATATCCGTCCCCTTGAATCTTCTTATGTAGTTCTGACTAAATGTTGAAAAATGAGGTATTTCTTCTGTCAGCCCATACCCTAAAAACCATCTATACGCTACATTTGTTTTTATTTCTGCTATTGTCCTCCTCATCGATGGTATACCAAAAAGATATTGAATGAAAAGTATTTTTATGAGTACTACTGGGTCTATGCTTGGTCTGCCGTGATCTTCGGAATATTTCTCTTTTACTAAATCATATATGAAACTAAAATCTATAACTCTTTCTATCTTCCTTAAAAGGTGATCTTTTGGAACTAACTGATCTATGCTTACAAATTCTATTTGATGTCTGGCATCCTGTTTCTTTGATAACATCTTTCTTCTCCTCTCCTCTTTTGCTTTGTACCGTTAAAAAAACAAGGAACCCTTCTCATCATAACGGGTTCCCGATATTTTGTCAACAGTCTGCAACTCCATAATGGAGTTTTGGTTTATGCTGGAGGAGATGACGTCTTAGCAATGGTTTCTCTGGAAAAAGCGCTATCTCTGGCTCTTAAGTTGCGGGAAACATACGTCAATGCTTTTAGAGAAACCTTTGGAAATGATTACGAAGTTTTGGAGGAAGATGGTGAAGGCACTATTTCGGCAGCTTTAGTATATGCCCACTACAATGTTCCATTAACCGGAGTTATAAAGGAAGCTCATGACCTACTGGATAGAGTAGCTAAAGATGAAACTGGAAGAGATAGCTTAGCTATAACTGTTTGGAAAGGATCGGGGCGAGTTTTAACTTGGTCTGCTCCTTGGGAGTTCATCAAAACCCATAACGGCAATATCTTTGATGAGTTTTTAAATGCTTTGTCCGAAGGAGACAAGCCTAAAGAATACAATTTTACTTTCTTTTACAATTTGCGGGAGAGAATAGAACCTTTGTTTTCTCAGGAGGGGAAGCTACCGGAACAATGGATATCTGAAGAGTATTTAGTAGACCTTTTGGCTGCAGAATACAGGAAAAATAGGGAGCGTCAAGTGGACTGGCCTACAGCAAGAGAAAAAGCAAAGCATATTTTAAAGCTTTGCCAGAGGGTTAAAAGAAAAGGAAAGGAAGATGGGAAGGGGTACTTGATGGATGTAGACAAAGCCAGTTTTCAAACCGATGGCCTTATGCTGGTGAAATTTCTAAGCCAGAAGGGGGTGGAGGCATGAACTGGAGCAAGTGGTCCTTTGAAGCTTTGGACACTTTCTTTTTCCGAGGCGGAGTCTCATTTCATGCGGGCGAAGGAGGATACAGTAGCGTACAGAGCCTTTTTCCACCCTTTATAACCACTCTACAGGGGGCAGTAAGATATAGTTTAGCCATAAAGAGAGGGTGGTCTCCTGAAAAGCCTAATTTATGGCCTAAAGAACTGGGCGATTCAGATAATTTAGGCAAAATTCAGTTTAAGGGTCCTTATCTCTTGTACAAAAATAAGCCTTATTTTCCTGCACCTCTTTTACTTCTGAAAAAAGGCAAGGATTTTTTAAGATTAGTGCCCGGTTCCAAGGTTCGTTGCGATTTAGGGGAAGTTCGCCTTCCTGTTATAGCAGATGAAGGTGGAGAAGGGTATAAGGTAATAGAAGGGGAGTATATATCTCGAGAAGGTCTTCAGGAGGTGATACAAGGCGGCCTTCCCAATGAGGAAGATATATTGCCCAGGGACAAGGTATATTTCAATGAACCCCGTATAGGTTTGGAGCGGTCCGATAAAACCCGCACCGCCAAGGAGGGTCATCTTTACTATGTAGTTCATGTAAGACCTCAAAAAGAAACATCTTTGGCCATATATGTAGGGGGCATTCCTGATGATTGGGATACTTCTGGCATCAAAGCAATACCTCTAGGTGGAGAAGGGCGCCTGGCTAGAGTTGAAGTAGCTACAGGTTTTCCTGAAGAGGTTTTACCATCATTTCCGAAAATTTATCCTGACAAAGATGGGAAATTGCGATTTTTTGCTTTACTTCTTACACCTGGATGGTTCGAGCCGTTAGATACAGCTATACTTCAAGGTCCTCCTGGAATTCCCGGCACAATGGTATCGGCGTGCATAGGGAAATGCCTCTATGTGGGAGGTTGGGACTTAAAAAAACAGGAACCCAGACCTTTAGTGCCTGTTCTTCCTCCTGGCAGCCTATGGTTTTATGAAGCGGAAAATAGAGAGGATATAAAAGAAAAGTTGAGTAAACTTCACGGGCAATGCTTGGAACCGAGAGGAGATTATGGTTTTAACCAGATAATTATAGGTAGATGGGAGGAGATAAAATGAAGGGTAGTATTTTATCTCTTTTTGCAGAGACCAGTTTGCACCCTGGGGTGGGACAAGTGGTAGGAGCAGTGGACTTACCTGTAGCTCGGGAAAAAACCACAGGTTATCCAGTTATAGTGGGTTCTAGCTTAAAAGGTGCTTTGAGAGATAAGGCAGAGCAGGTATGGGGAGAAAAAGAAGAAAAATTAAAGCGGATTTTTGGCGAATCAAACCAAGCGGGATCTTTGCTTATAACCGATGCTCGTCTTCTTCTTTTACCTGTGAGGTCTCTACCAGGCCCCTTTAAGTGGGTTACTTGTCCCTATATTTTAGAGCGTCTAAAAAGAGATGGAGAGCTGATGGGGCTGTCTTGGGATTTCGATATACCTGACCCCGGGGATAAAGCCTTAGTTCAAGAAGAAATGGGAGAACTCTTTCTGGAAGAAATAGTTTTTTCCACAAGCAAAGGTAAAGATCTCAATAAAATAGTAGAAACTTTAAAAGAGTTCATTCCACATGATTCAGTAAAAAAGCGTCTAGAAACTCAGTTAGTGATCATCGATGATAAAGAATTTCAATATTTCGCTCAGTACGGGCTACCTGTTAATGCCCGGAATGTACTGAATAAAAACAAGACCAGTGACAACCTATGGTATGAAGAAGTAATTCCTCCTGATACATTATTCTATTCTCTTATTTTTGAAAGAAAGCTTACAGAGGATCAAAATGACTTATATGAGGTTGAGTCTTTGTTTAAAGATAGTCCGTATCTCCAAGTGGGAGGAAACGAAACCATAGGTCAGGGTTGGTGCAGGATACAGTGGTTTTCTGGAGGTGAATCCAGATGAGGCCCTCTATTGCTCAAGAAAGGGCTAAACATGCCTTGAACGAAATTAGAAAAATAAATAACGACAATGGTAGGTACTCTTCTGATAATAAGAATAAATACGCTTCATATGTAGAAAGTTTGCCTGCAACAATTTTAGCTAATGGCTTAGGACAAGCCATGGCTACTCTTTTAGCACAGGCCAAAGGTGATAAGGAAGACCTCCACTATGTCCTATACAATTCCATACAGAGCTGGCTTTGCAGAGATCATTCCCAAGCTCCTTATCGCAATGCAGAAGATTTGATGGAGGCCATTGTCAACAGTAGCAGGGAGACATATATTCAAGCCCAGATGGAAGCTTTAGCTTACCTGGAGTGGCTTAAAAAATTTGCTGTGGCTTTTTTTAAGAAAGAGACTGTTGTTGAGAAGGAGGAAACATCATGATTCCTCTTTATCAAGAAGCTCAAAATATCGAAATGTGGAAGAAATATCAAAAAAATTTTAACGCTGGCCTCTGGTATGATAAATTTTTCTACCAGTGGGAAAAAGATTGGACTATAGCGAAAGATGGGAAAAAAGATGGGAAAAAAGATGGGAAAAAAGAATGGATTCAATCGGTGACTAGTGGTGACATAGGCGACCCATCACTTATACAAGAAGCTCTTACTCGCCTTTTATCTCTTGTAACAACTTTAGGAGGAAGTTATATGTGTTACAAAACCCAGTGGCGGTTTGTTACCGGCTTGGGGAGAAAACACCCCATAGAAAATGGTTTTGTATGGCATCATACTTTGGGAGTGCCTTATCTTCCGGGAAGTTCTTTTAAAGGATTAGTGCGTTCTTGGGCAGAAGAATGGAGCGAGATAGATCCGAAAGAAATAGAGAAAATATTTGGACCTAAAGGCAAGGGAAAATCCGATAAAGCAGGAAGCGTCATTTTCTTTGATGTGTTACCAATAAAAGCTATTAAATTAGAAGCTGATGTAATGACACCCCATTACAGCCCCTATTATTTGCAAGAGAAAAATAAAATCGAAAAAGCGCCGGGAGATTGGTATGCGCCGGGAGATTGGTATGACCCTGTGCCCATACCTTTTTTAACAGTAGCTTCAGACCAAACTTTTGTTTTTGCCATAGCTCCTCGAATTAAAGAAGGAAAAGAAGATATATTTAAATTGCAGGAATGGATAAAAGAAGCTCTTAGCTGGGCTGGAGCCGGAGCTAAAACTTCTGTAGGCTATGGTCGATTTGAACCACACGAAGAGGCTCAGAGGAAATTGGCACAATCATTAAAGAAAGAGGGATAAAAATGTTAGAGGCAGTAACTTTTATTGGCAAAAACTTGGGCGTTGATGAAGAAATGCTTTCCTACCTTATAGAAGATTTGAGTTCACCTAAACAGGAGGAGGAACAATATTTAGTTAAACTTAAATTCTTTGAAGAAGGTGAAGAATTAAAATTTAATTTTGATTTGGAAGAGATTCCAGAGGAGTACAAATCCAGAAAAGATTTTTTATTTCGCTGGCGTTTTGTAGGTAATGCTTCAGGGAATATTCCTCAAATATTTCTTACTGTTAGCAATTTAAATTATCTTATGGGTTCTACGCTTTCTAACCTTTATCAGACACTTTTACGCCGCAGCAGACAACATTCGGAATTGGCTCTTTCAATAGATAAAATATTAAAAGGATATTTTGTTGTGCTACCAAATGGTGAAAGCTTATTTGATATTAGAAAAATTGGTTTTCCTTTAAAAGATGATAAGTTAAAAGAGAACCTCAATGAACTGGACAATTTTTTACAGCAATTAAACCAATATCAGAAGGAGCAAACTGATAAAAAGGCGCAAAAAGAAATTAAAGATATTATCAAAAAAGCTAAAGAGCTAATTAAGAAAAAAGATTTAGCCAAATTAGTAGCGCAAGAGTTGTCAGAAGAGATTGCTAAAAAAATTGGAGTAAAAAAGAGGCAAATAGCCCTGTGGACAATAGTTTTAAATAATAAACCTTTAATAGATTTATCACCCTATGACGATGTGATAATTGAATATCGTACAGAAGGATTTGAAAAGGAGGTGATTGAAGGATATTGCTCGATTTGCGGAGAAAAGAAAGACAGAGTCAGTCCTACTGCTTTTAAGCGACTTGAATTTTTTAAGCCTTATATAACTGATAAAATTGGTTTTGCTTCTGAATTAAATGAAAAAGGCTTTTCTCGCAATTTTCTCATTTGCGAGGAATGCTTTAATTCTCTTTTGGTAGCTGAAAGATATATGCTCAGCAATTTGGGATTTAGAATAGGCAATCTTAGTTTCTTACTTTTACCTTCATTACTTTTAACTCATGATTTAGAAGGATGGAAGATGGATTTTTCTAATATAGTAGGGAAGTTAAGAAAGAAAACACAAAATATTGTAGATTTTACTGGTCAGGTGAGGAGTATAGCGGATGAAAAAGAATTTGAAAAAGAACTTAGAAGAGTACTTTATGAGATGGAAGAAGAAGGGATAGAGAATCAAGCTCTTTTAACTTTCTTATTTTATCAAAAAACCCAGAGTGAATTTAGAGTTTTAAGCTTAATTGAAGATGTGGCCCCAAGCTGGCTCTTTGGGCTTTTTAAGAAGAGTAACCAGCTTTCTCACCTGGCTGCTAAATTATTGGGTGGTGATTGCAGAGATTGGTGGTTGGACCTTACCCGACTTTATTATCTACTACCTTTGAGAGAGGGTGATAAGACAGAGCACAAAAAGTTACTTTACCTTTATCATGGACTGCTTAAAAGAGAACCTATAGATTACGATTTTCTTGTAACTCAATTTGTAACTTTAGCACGCCTCTATTTAACAGATTCATTAGCTGGTACTAATCAAGAGAGGAGAAGAATTGCTCAAGAAAATAGGGATTGGATTTTAAGTCAGGAAATTTTAAGAGCTGGATTTTTAATAAAACTTTTACAGGAAGAAAAATTATTAAAAGGGGTGAAAAACTTGACGGAAGTATCAGAAATGCTGGAAGTGAAACCAGAGATAAAAAACTATTTATTAGAGATGAAATACAGTGAACCTCAGGCTGCTCTCTTTTTGATGGGCTATCTCATAAGCGAAGTAGGTAAGGGACAATACTCTTCAGGGCATAAGAGCAAACCTATTTTAGACAAAATCAACTATCAAGGCATGAGCTTTAAAAAAGTTCAGCAATTGTCCAACTTGATTTTTGAAAAACTAAGACAGTATGATAAACTTCGCTTCAATGAGCAGGTTTACAGTGAGATGAAAAAGCTCATGGACAAATACCGCGGTGAAAAAGATTGGCCTTTGACATCTGAGGAAAACGTCTTTTATATACTGTCAGGGTATGCTTTTGGTTCCAGAATGTCAGGTAAAAAAGAAAATTTAGAAGAAAAAGAAGAGGAGGAATGATTATATGAGAACTCTTGTTGATAAGAACGGCGAAATATTGTTCATTTACGATGCAAAGATGTGCAATCCCAATGGTGACCCCGATGACGAAAACAGACCAAGAATGGACTTAGAACGAGAGCGTAATTTAGTTTCTGATGTAAGACTTAAGCGCTATATAAGGGACTATTTATATGATTATTTCCAAGCCAAGGGAGAGGACCAAACCATTTATGTAACCAAAGCTGAAGGCATAGGGCAAGCTGAAGATAGAATAAAAAGAATCTTAGGCAAAGATAACGTTAGTGGAGCTGACCTGCCAATTTTACTTACAAAACTAATTGATGTGCGCCTTTTCGGAGCTACCATGCCTATAAAAGGTGAGCGAAAGGGAGAAGGAGAAGGGATAACTCTTACTGGACCAGTACAGTTTAACTGGGGATATTCTCTCAATAGAGTTCAATTAGTAGAATCTAATACTATTTCTTCCCAATTTTCCTCCAGACAGCAAGCTGGTCAGGGCACTTTTGGCAAGGATTATAGACTTTATTATTCTTTGATTGCCTTCCACGGGATTATCAGTGCACGCCGGGCAAGGGAAATGTACAAAAAGGCAGGAGAAAATCTCTTAGGTGCTACTACTTATGAGGATTTAGAACTTTTAGATCAAGCTATGCTTAAAGCCATTCCTTTATTGGCTACTCGTTCCAAAATTGGGCAATATCCTCGCCTCTATGTCCGATTTGAATATATAGATGATGAGACCTTCATAGGAGATTTAAGACAATATCTCCGACTTTCTGAAGAGGAAGGATTGCGCTCTATTCAAGATGTAAAATTAGAAATTGGAGGAATTACAAGATATTTGGAAGGTATGAAAGAAAAGATTAACAGGGTATTCGTATGGCAAGATGTAGATTTGATGACACTTGTAAATGGAGAAGAACAAACATTTTCTGAGATGTTGGAAAATATATTGGGATCTTCGAAAGTAATATCTCTGGTTTAAGAAGGGAGAAGAAGATATGAAGATAGCTGTATTTGATTTGCGGGGGCCTTTCGCCCATTTCCGCAAATATTATACTAATACTTCTTCTTTGTCTTATCCTTTTCCCCCAAGGACAGTGCTCATGGGGATAATAGCGGCTATTTTGGGGTGGGAAAGGGATAGCTATTATGAAAAATTAAATCCCGACAATGCGAGATTTGGAGTAGTTATAAAAGTTCCAGTGCGAAGTCTCTTTCAAACAGTAAATTATATTAGAACTAAGGAAGAGGATCTAAATATGATGAAAAAATTAGGTTTCATGAAAGGAACCCAGGTACCTCTGGAGCTTCTCCTCCCCGGAGGAGGAGCTCCTATGCTAAATTACCGTATCTATTTTGGGCATAAAGAAGAAGGAATAACAGAGGAAGTTGCAAAAAGGCTAAAACAGAATAAGCCGTATTTTCCTCTTTACCTGGGTTTGACAGAATTTATTGCTCAGACTCAATTAGTATATTTTGGTGAACCTTCAAAAGTAATCCCTGCAGGGGAAGAGGTCATGCTCCATTCTGTTTTAACGGTTGATTTTTTAAAAAAGCCCTTTTTAACTAATGGGATTACATTAAACAGAGAAAAAGCTCCTGAAGCTTTTTCTGAAGGCAGAAATCTTTTACCCCCTAGAAGTTATATCTATGAGACCAAGGGGCAGCCTTGGAAAGCTATACTCTCAATTGATGCGTATAGTTTTTCTCTGCCTTCAGGGGAAGAAAATGTAGCTTTTATGGAGGGGGAATTATGGTTTACTATGCCCACAGAGAACAAAAAGCCCTCTATCGCTTAGGTGCTCATTTAGTTTTCGTTGCACTCAAATCTGCAGAAGACATAATCAAACTACCCAATGGGAAAGAACTGGTTTTTCCCGCTACTATTGCTGGGTTTGGTCATGATTTTGGTAAATATACTAGTTATTTTCAAGATTATTTACTTAAAGAGCAAACTAATCCCTATAAAGATCATGCTTTTATTTCAGCCATATGGAGTACATTTTTAGTAGGTAAAGAAGGATTAAAAGATTGGGATGAATTAATGGTTTTTATGTCAGTTCTATGGCATCACAGAGATTTGGGGAATATAGAAGAGTACTTGGTATCTCCTTTAGAGATGGAAGATTATTATGAAAAAACTCTGGATCCCAATAAAGCCAGACGGTTAGAAATTATAGAACAGCAAATAAAAGACTTAAAAAAACATGCAAAAGCTGTTTCTTTTTCTTTGAATAAAGCCCGGCAGTGGTTAATAAAAATGTTAAGTGCGAAAGACCTTCCTGTCCTTTCTGTTTTGAAGCAAAACTGTGAAGAGCTTTTAAATGAATTTTTTGACGATTGGAAAAATGTTTATACTTCTCTTCATAAAAAATGGAGAAAATTTTATCGAGAAAAAAGGGCAAAAAGCGGGGAGTTAAACGAATATTTCAAAATGGTGTCTCTCTTTTCTGTTCTAATAAACAATGACAAACTTCACAGTGGACGGGTCAGAGAAGTTAAACGGGTGGATTTTCCTCCTAATTTGGTAGTCATATATAAAGAAAAACATTTTACTCCTAGTGGAGAACCTAAAATTGTTGACATACGGCAAAAAGTTTTTGAACAGGCGGCTGAACGAATAAAAAACGCACCTCTTGAACAACGCTTTTTTACTCTCACAGCTCCTACTGGCAGTGGTAAGACTCTTGCTGTTATAAACGCAGCGTTCATTTTAAGAGAGCGCTTAAAAGAAATCTATGGCACGGCTCCTAAAATCATATATGCGCTGCCTTTTACAAGCATAATAGATCAAACTTATGAAGTAATGCATCAGATTTTTTCTAAAACTGTAGATCAGTTTTCCTCCACTCCTTCGCCTTATTTACTTAAACACCATCACTTGAGTGAAATTTTTTATCAAGATAGAGAGGAAGAAGATATGCGAGCTTTTGACGAAGCTATGCTCCTTATAGAAAGCTGGAAAAGTGAGGTGGTAGTTACTACTTTTGTACAGTTACTTCATACTTTAATAGGGAATAGAAATAGAATGCTTAAAAAGTTTTCCCAGCTTAACCTTTCCATTTTAATAATGGACGAAGTACAAAATATACCAGTTGAGTATTGGCCTCTTGTGATAAAAGTATTGAAGGAAGCAGCAGAATATTTTGATTTAAGGTTGATTCTTATGACTGCTACCAGACCAGAGTGGTTTGGTCCTGGGGAAGCTATAGAGTTAGCAGGGGAAGCCCAAGATATTATCGGATACTTTAATGAACTTTCTCGAGTTCGATTAAAAATTGAAGGTGGGGAAAAAAGTATAGAAGATGCGGTTAAAATTTTTGTCAATAATTATAAGAAAGACAAGTCTTATCTCGTGATATCTAATACTATCAGAAGCTCAATAGAATTTTATGAGAAACTAACTATGCTTATGCCTGAAGCAGATGTTTATTATTTATCTACTAATATAATACCTTTGCAAAGAGAGGAGAGGATAAAGAAAATCAAGGAGATACTGAGGAGAGGAGAGAAACCCATTGTAATATCTACCCAAGTAGTGGAAGCTGGTGTGGATTTGGATTTTGATGAGGTTTGGAGAGATATTGGACCTATCGATTCGGTCATACAAGCGGCGGGGAGATGTAATCGCAATTTTAAGCATGGGAAGGGTATAGTAAGGCTTTTTGAATTGGTAAATGAAAACGGCGAAATTATGGCTCCATCAGTTTATGGGGCAGTTCATATTCATTGCGCCAAGCAAGTTTTTTCAGAAAGGCGAGAATTTGATGAAAAAGAATTCCCTGTTTTAGTGGAACAATTTTTTGAAATGGTCAGGGAGAAAAAAGACCAGAGTAAAAGTATAGGGCTATTGGAGGCTATGTCTTACTGCCGGTTTACTAAAGCACAAAATGATACTTATGGTGTTAGCGATTTTCAATTGATTAAAAATCGGTGGGACCTTGTAAGTGTATATGTTGCGTTAGATGATAAGGCAGAAGAAGTTTGGAATTTTTATCAAAGAGAAGTAATTAAAGCCTCTAATCGTAAAGCCCGATGGGAAGCCTTTTACAAAATAAAAAAGGATTTTGGACGTTACATTATTTCTGTACCAGCTAAAGTCTTGATAAACAAAGTAGATATAGGCAAAACCATACCCTATCTTTCCAGAGATTTAGTAGATGAGTTTTATGACCCAAATACTGGATTTAAGCTTAAGGAAGAAGGGACGTGGATCTATTGAGTACTTTATTTTCTTTGGAAGAAGAACTATCTAAGGTTATAGGTAGTTATGTACAGGCCTTTTTTATATGTCCACGTCAGGTATGGCTTATGTCTCGACAGGTATGTCCAGACGAAGATAATATATTTTTACAGATAGGTAGATTAATTCAAAAACAAGCCTATAGTAGGGAAAGAAAAGAAGTGCACATAGAACATTTGGCTTTAGATATGATTAAAAGGGGCGAAAAAACTTTAGTGATAGCTGAAGTTAAGAAAACTTCTAAAGCTATAGAGGCTGCACGAATGCAGTTAGCTTTTTATCTTTATGAATTAAAAAATATGGGGATAGAGGCTGAAGGAGAACTTTTATTTCCAGAGGAGAGAAAAAAAGAGATTTTGATTTTAACCCCAGAATGGGAAGGAAAAGTAGAAAAGGTAAAGCAGGAAATTTTAGAATTGATAAACCAACCACTTCCTCCATCTCCTCACAGAGGACGTTATTGTTCCAAATGTGCCTATGCCGAATTTTGCTGGGCATAGGTATGATTAATGAAATAGTAATAAAAGTGAGGTGAAAAATATTTGCAGAAAACACTTTATCTTTTTGCCAATGGCAGATTGTATAGAAAAGATAATACCATTTGCGTGGAGGGAGAAAAGGAGAGAAAATATTTTCCCGTAGAAAGTATAAGGGATATATATGTTTTTGGAGAAGTTGATTTGAATAAAAAGTTTATAGAATTCGCCGAAGATAAAGAAATAATCTTGCATTTTTTTGGTTACTATGGTAACTATGTAGGAACTTTTTACCCTAGGGAACATTATAATTCAGGCTATATAATTTTAAGACAAGCAGAACATTACTTAGACTCTACTAAACGTTTAGACTTAGCAAAAAGATTTGTTCAAGGTGCAGTAGCCAATATTGTACAGGTATTAAAGTATTATCAGAATCGCGGTAAAGATTTAGAAAGCTATTTGTATGCAATTTCCTTATTAGAAGAGAGTGTATCTTCGGTTTCTTCAGTGGAAGAATTAATGGCTTTAGAAGGAAATATTCGTCGTTATTATTATGAAAGTTTTAACACGATACTCGATGATACTCCTTTTATTTTGAAAAATAGAAGTAAACGCCCGCCTACTGATCCACTGAATGCTCTTATTAGTTTTGGCAATTCATTAGTTTATACTAAGATTTTGACTGAAATTTATAAGACACATTTAGATCCAAGGATTGGTTATTTCCACACTACTAATTTCAGGCGTTTTACACTGAATTTAGATGTAGCAGAAATTTTTAAACCTATTTATGCTGATAGAGTGCTTTTTACACTTTTGAATAAGAACGTTATAAAAGAAGATGATTTCGAAAACCAGGGAGGAGTGTTTTTACTAAAAGAAAGAGGGAGGCGTCTTTATGTGCAAGAATTTGAAGATAAACTACGAACCACGTTTTATCATCGCCGTCTTAAACGCAATGTAAGTTATCAGACTTTGATTCGATTGGAACTATATAAGATAGAAAAACATCTTATTGGGGAAGAATTATATGAACCTTTTGTGAGTAGATGGTGAAATTAAAACTATTCTTTCTGCAGGAGTAGAGAAATTATGTATGTGATTTTGGTATATGATGTAAATGTAAATAGAGTAAATAAAGTTCTAAAAACCGCCCGGCGTTATCTCACTTGGGTGCAGAATTCTGTATTGGAAGGAGAACTCACAGAAGCTACCTATCGAGCTTTAAAAAATGACCTTACACGCATTATTGACCCTGAAGAAGATTCTGTTCTATTTTATATTTTAGGCAATACTAAATATACTAAAAGAGAGCTTTTAGGGATAAAAAAGGGAGGAGAAGAATGGATATATTGAATATTCCAAACCATTTTCAATAAAATATAAAAATTAAAACCTGGTGGGTAATTTCCAATTTTTTGACTTTACCTTGGGGTTGTTTTTTACAAAACTTTAGACTATCAGAAATATTTTCCGAAAATAAATTCTTCAAGTTTTCCCAAACTCACTATTATCTGTCTATATAAATCCTATAGTTTTCCATAGTTATCTTTAGGCAATTCTATTTTCTATAAGGTATTTTCCTGGGGCAACTTTGGTTTAAATGATTATTACATTTTGCTATACTTTTGGCAAATAATTTATTGATACCAATTTTATAAAGTACGTCTGATAACAAAATATTTGTCGTCGATCCCTAATAATGCAAAAATCACTGGAGATCGACGACATTTTTATTTTTTGTTTTCATTAAGGTAATTGATTTTATCGAATAATGTGATATAATAAAGGCAAGATACTTGACAAAGCCATTATGAGAGGCAAAATTTTTATTCGCTTTTTATGGTTTTTTGAACGTGTTTTTAGCCTACCTAAGAGGGATTGAAACGTTAGAAAAAATATTCCCCTCATGTTCCAAATGTCCTGTTTTTAGCCTACCTAAGAGGGATTGAAACCCTTTTCTTTTCCTTCCTCTTGCGCCTGTCCTATTGTGCGTTTTTAGCCTACCTAAGAGGGATTGAAACTTGGAGTAGATATAGGATGCGGAATGGAAGTAGCCATGTTTTTAGCCTACCTAAGAGGGATTGAAACCCGGATACTTCCCAGATGCGCATATCTTCTTGTAATTGTTTTTAGCCTACCTAAGAGGGATTGAAACCATTTTAGAAACGATTCTGAGCCAAATTTGTGCCTTGTTTTTAGCCTACCTAAGAGGGATTGAAACCATTTTAGAAACGATTCTGAGCCAAATTTATGCCTTGTTTTTAGCCTACCTAAGAGGGATTGAAACCGCACAATCCGAACAAGTACTTCTTTTCGCATGAAAAAGTTTTTAGCCTACCTAAGAGGGATTGAAACAACATAAGCAGATACACCTGTTCTCATATTGGACATAGGTTTTTAGCCTACCTAAGAGGGATTGAAACAAGAGTGGCAGTCAAAACAAAATGGAAGCTTGCAAGTTTTTAGCCTACCTAAGAGGGATTGAAACAAATCTTTATAATGCTGTTCAATCCATTCTTCTATAGTTTTTAGCCTACCTAAGAGGGATTGAAACTGATGCAAAAGCATTTGTATTCTCTATAATAACACTGTTTTTAGCCTACCTAAGAGGGATTGAAACTAGACTATCTGCAGCTGCTGAGAACAAGAGAAAAAGGTTTTTAGCCTACCTAAGAGGGATTGAAACATTGTTGATAACGAGTGTATCCATTTGGGGGATTATTGTTTTTAGCCTACCTAAGAGGGATTGAAACACCTCTGCAACCTCCCTGCACATAAAGGTATCTTTTGTTTTTAGCCTACCTAAGAGGGATTGAAACAAACCTGTGAACAGCTT
Source organism: Thermoanaerobacter kivui (assembly GCF_000763575.1). NCBI lineage: Bacteria > Bacillati > Bacillota > Clostridia > Thermoanaerobacterales > Thermoanaerobacteraceae > Thermoanaerobacter > Thermoanaerobacter kivui. Next base: position 2,272,818 of record NZ_CP009170.1, on the reverse strand, counting down.
TATTTTTTTGCGCACAGATGTTTTTAGCCTACCTAAGAGGGATTGAAACATAAGAAAGCTGAACGGCTATCAGGACAAGCGCCTATTGTTTTTAGCCTACCTAAGAGGGATTGAAACAAAATAACACAGTAGATGAGTTGCCACAAATTCATTTGTTTTTAGCCTACCTAAGAGGGATTGAAACCCTTTTACGCGAAGCAAAAAATACTTTTCTCCGTCCTGTTTTTAGCCTACCTAAGAGGGATTGAAACATAAATTTGTGAGGGCACTCATATTTTTATACCCAAGTTTTTAGCCTACCTAAGAGGGATTGAAACACAGACCACCTCCTAGCCGTTGTACTCCCGGGTAAGTTTTTAGCCTACCTAAGAGGGATTGAAACTTTAGAAGCACAATTTAAAGAGAGTGACGCATTTATAGTTTTTAGCCTACCTAAGAGGGATTGAAATGCAGTAACTCTAAATGCTAGTGAGGTAAAAGTACGTGTTTTTAGCCTACCTAAGAGGGATTGAAATCAAAAGCGGGATACCAATTTGGAGAGTTTGGTATCCCGTGTTTTTAGCCTACCTAAGAGGGATTGAAATAAGAAGTTTGCTGAGATGTTTGTAAGTATGCTGGAAGTTTTTAGCCTACCTAAGAGGGATTGAAATCCATACAAAACAAAACCTTTACTTAGCAGTGCTCTACGTTTTTAGCCTACCTAAGAGGGATTGAAATATGATGTTTTTACTGCTTCTTCTAGCCTGATTAGTTCTTGTTTTTAGCCTACCTAAGAGGGATTGAAATGAAGTAGATGAAGGAGGTGAAGATGAGGATAATGCTGTTTTTAGCCTACCTAAGAGGGATTGAAATGAAGTAGATGAAGGAGGTGAAGATGAGGATAATGCTGTTTTTAGCCTACCTAAGAGGGATTGAAATGGAGTAGAGAAATACACATATTTATTGCCTTTTCTTGTTTTTAGCCTACCTAAGAGGGATTGAAATAGAACTATTCCGGAGTGATTAAGCAGTTGGTTGACTTAGTTTTTAGCCTACCTAAGAGGGATTGAAATTCTTCTGCAACGTCTACACCTGACTCTTTCCATATTGTTTTTAGCCTACCTAAGAGGGATTGAAATGAACCTTGGCAATTTTCCCATACTGGCGGAACTGCTAGTTTTTAGCCTACCTAAGAGGGATTGAAATGTACATACAATCTTTCGTTTTTCTTCTCTTCATCGTAGTTTTTAGCCTACCTAAGAGGGATTGAAATAATGCGTATACGACTCAAAACCCATTGCACGCCCAGGTTTTTAGCCTACCTAAGAGGGATTGAAATAGCATTCTTGAATATGGACTCTTCATAATTACTCACTCTTGTTTTTAGCCTACCTAAGAGGGATTGAAATGAAATAACAAAAGAAATCTGGCCTATATAGAGGCCATCCTGTTTTTAGCCTACCTAAGAGGGATTGAAATTCACTTGATGCAGTCCTTATAAGGATATTTTTATCCGTTTTTAGCCTACCTAAGAGGGATTGAAATCGAAGAATGGAGAGGATAAGAATGGATACAAAAGAGTTTTTAGCCTACCTAAGAGGGATTGAAATTCCTGAGCTAACGGAAGAAGAAATAGAGTATCTTAGTTTTTAGCCTACCTAAGAGGGATTGAAATTTACTACTGCTAGAGCTACTGCCAGGAACAGCCACCAGCAGGTTTTTAGCCTACCTAAGAGGGATTGAAATGGTACAAAATAATAATCTGCAAAACTCTGCATATGATGTTTTTAGCCTACCTAAGAGGGATTGAAATCGCCAATTTAGCCCTAATTTTTAGCCCCTTTTCGTCTTGTTTTTAGCCTACCTAAGAGGGATTGAAATCGCCAATTTAGCCCTAATTTTTAGCCCCTTTTCGTCTTGTTTTTAGCCTACCTAAGAGGGATTGAAATCCGATGTAGTAATCTTCAGCCGTTTTCTTAATATCGTTTTTAGCCTACCTAAGAGGGATTGAAATAAATCCCAAGGGGCATTAGTGCTGCTATCATGCTTGTTGTTTTTAGCCTACCTAAGAGGGATTGAAACGCTGAGGTAAGCATTTCCCCCAGCGACTGCCATCCTGAGTTTTTAGCCTACCTAAGAGGGATTGAAACGTGTATGCAACTTTAAAATATTCTATACTGCCCTTAGTTTTTAGCCTACCTAAGAGGGATTGAAACCATCATATATAACATTTTTACCCTCTTTTAAATATTGTTTTTAGCCTACCTAAGAGGGATTGAAACATGCGTGGACTGAAGGCAGATTAGACCTGATAACAAAAGTTTTTAGCCTACCTAAGAGGGATTGAAACCGCATTAGAAGACAAATAAAAAAATTAGCTAGTGATGTTTTTAGCCTACCTAAGAGGGATTGAAACTATCCCGCCCCGGCCACCGGCGGGTTTAGAAATACTCGTTTTTAGCCTACCTAAGAGGGATTGAAACTCTGCACTGCCGAAAAATATTTTCCCGCCGGTAGGCGTTTTTAGCCTACCTAAGAGGGATTGAAACCTCGTTTGCTACTGAGAGTACGGGAACCCGGTACCAGTTTTTAGCCTACCTAAGAGGGATTGAAACATTTTTAGCGGAAAACATCGTGCCCTTAGTATAGCTGTTTTTAGCCTACCTAAGAGGGATTGAAACGAGGTTTCCAGCGTGGGAAACCCTTTATCCGCACCGCGTTTTTAGCCTACCTAAGAGGGATTGAAACAAGGCCTAATCGCCCCGCGGATTTTTTATCTCGTCAGGTTTTTAGCCTACCTAAGAGGGATTGAAACTTATCCAACCGCTTCCATTACAACGTGTGCATACTGGTTTTTAGCCTACCTAAGAGGGATTGAAACTGTATTCAGACACGTTTTCTTTACCCAAGTCATCGAGTTTTTAGCCTACCTAAGAGGGATTGAAACTCCCCGTTCATGAAAGTCCTGAAGCATTCGTTTTTCGTTTTTAGCCTACCTAAGAGGGATTGAAACGGAATATGCTAGTATTCCCCTCCCCCATACCCCGCTGTTTTTAGCCTACCTAAGAGGGATTGAAACAAATCATCCGGTTCCGGTATATCGTACTCAAGCCCGTTTTTAGCCTACCTAAGAGGGATTGAAACGCGACCTTCTGAAAGGGGATGATGGGAAGGTGGAAAGTTTTTAGCCTACCTAAGAGGGATTGAAACTCATGCGCTGTAAGCCAAACCTTTACTACTTCACCTCGTTTTTAGCCTACCTAAGAGGGATTGAAACGCGAGATACTCGCTGACATGAAGAAGGGTATGGAGGTTTTTAGCCTACCTAAGAGGGATTGAAACAAACCATACGATTGCATTTTTTGTTTGGCCTTCTTCGTTTTTAGCCTACCTAAGAGGGATTGAAACAGCTGGCAGACCGAATACCTTTGCAGGCTATCCTGTGTTTTTAGCCTACCTAAGAGGGATTGAAACACCTGTGCCAAGGCAGCGTCAATCTCGGACAGCGTTGTTTTTAGCCTACCTAAGAGGGATTGAAACACAAAAAAGGAGGATGAATAAAAATGGCGACATGGGGTTTTTAGCCGACCTAAGAGGGATTGAAACATTAATAAAATATCAGAAATACTTGGAAAACCGGCAGTTTTTAGCCTACCTAAGAGGGATTGAAACATGAAAGGGTCTGTGTAGTCGATTTGAATTTTTGCATGTTTTTAGCCTACCTAAGAGGGATTGAAACAATGTTTCAATGATTTTTTCTAAATCACGATTTTCCAGTTTTTAGCCTACCTAAGAGGGATTGAAACCGGTTATAGTCGGGCTTTCAATCATAGGCGTTGCTAGTTTTTAGCCTACCTAAGAGGGATTGAAACATTCCTAATATTTCCGAGAGAACCTTGGCGGTTCCCTCGTTTTTAGCCTACCTAAGAGGGATTGAAACCAGTACAAGTAATGTAGAAGAACTTACAAAAGAGCAGGTTTTTAGCCTACCTAAGAGGGATTGAAACAGGACAACCTCCTCTCTCCATCTTCTAGTTTTACTAGAGTTTTTAGCCTACCTAAGAGGGATTGAAACCCTGCCGGAGTGGCAACCTCCGGCAGGCGGAGAACCGTTTTTAGCCTACCTAAGAGGGATTGAAACAATGCAACCCTTTTGCTACCCTTTAAAACAGAAATAAGTTTTTAGCCTACCTAAGAGGGATTGAAACACTACGCAGGATATTTGCACCGTTATAGGGCACTAGTTTTTAGCCTACCTAAGAGGGATTGAAACAAGCAGCTAAGAAAGCACCTTCTTGGCGGAGGATAGGTTTTTAGCCTACCTAAGAGGGATTGAAACTTCGTTGCTGTATTTTTTCAGTCTCTCGTGTAGTTGTTTTTAGCCTACCTAAGAGGGATTGAAACTATATTCAAATGCCCGGAAGCCTTGATTTTTCTGGAGCGTTTTTAGCCTACCTAAGAGGGATTGAAACGCTGTTTGTCAATCAGCTGCTTGTCAATCAGCTGTTGTTTTTAGCCTACCTAAGAGGGATTGAAACAGGTGACAGCGGTGCTTCCTACTGACACACCGGATACGTTTTTAGCCTACCTAAGAGGGATTGAAACACAGGGTATTCGCCACGCTTGCTGTCTCCTACAACCGTTTTTAGCCTACCTAAGAGGGATTGAAACCAGGAAAGCGCATAAGATACACAAAAACAATTACAGGTTTTTAGCCTACCTAAGAGGGATTGAAACCTCAGTCCAAGTACCTTATCCCCGCGCTACCAGGTGTAGAGATCACTACGGCAAACTCCCAAGGGGATGCCCTAGCTTACTGGATGAGTGAAACAGCTGCCACGGTGCCCAATAACCAAACCTATCCAGCGCAAGAGCTCATCAACCGGATAAACGGGCATAACTATCCGTACTCCTATGCGGTCATCGCCCATCCTTACGGAGCTCATCCGTGGAGTGACTGGAATGCAACGGGTTTTTGCGGGATGGAGCTTTTAAGTCAGGAGACCGTTGTCAAACCCGATACTATCTCTCGCTGGTTTACGCTGTTGCGCAGCGGGCTTTCTTCAACGATGTCCAGCGGTAGGTTTATGGTGGGCATCGGGACGTCGGATTGCCACAACTTCCAGGCGCCGGGGTTCGCGGGGTTCACCTGGGCGTACGCGACTTCGTATTCGTCGACAAACAGGGCTGCTATCTGGGATGCGATCAAGTCCGGTAGGGTCAGCGCCTCCGGGCGGAAGGACCTCGGATACTTTACCGTCAACGGGGCCGTTCAAGGAAGCGTCCTGAACGTGACACCCGGCTCGAGTCTGCAGTTCAAGCTGGTACAGACCCCGGTAACCGGCCGGAAGTGCACGAAGATCACGGTATTCAACAAGGACCAGGTAGCCGTCTATACCGTGACCAATCCGTCTACATCGGTGATATATTGGAACACTATAGCCCCATCGACCGACGGCTTTTATGTCGTAAAGTTCGAATTCACTAAGACGGACGGCTCGGACCTCAGCGAGGTATGGGCGAATCCGGTGTTCATTAACGTGCCGTAACGCGGAATGCGTCTCTCCATACGGGCGCGGTTCCAGGAGCTCTCTGTGCGCTCAGGGTTACCCAGTCTTCCTGAGCCGGCGCTGGTCCGGTCCGGCCGCGCTCGGGTTTTGAACGATAGAATTCGGGGGCCTGCCGCTGGTCGGCTTGCGCTTTCGTGGCAGGCCCCCGTGGTCATTGGAGGGAGGTGATGGACGTGTTGCCCCTCTACTGGGGAAGCTTGATTGGGGCACTCTGGGGTGCTTTGAGTTATGTCATCCTTGTAGTACCCGAGATTAGAGAAACCATCCACGATTACCTGGGATACGGTATGAAGTATCTGCTCCTATTTTTGCCATCTCTCTGGGTGGCACCTATTTTCGGTAACTGGGCTGTTCATGGCTTCTGGGGTACCGCCTTACCGCTTGGCGCGAGCGTCGCAGCAGGCGCCATCGCCGGCGCTCTCGTTGGGACCATTTTCTTCCGGAAGCGATAGTCTTGCGACGTTCGCGAATGTCGATGTTACGTTTTAAAGGTTCCTTCTCCCGCGAATGTGGCGATTCACAACACCCTCGCTTTCAGTTATTATGTGTTCAGCTGTGCGTCTGCCCCCTCCTGGAATAGTGTCTAAACTCTCCAGGTCCTCTTCAATAAGGCTATTTGTTCATCAAGAAAATCTATATGTGCCAGCTGTGTCTTTAACATTAATCTTTGATGTGGTCCTATCAAACCATTTAAAGCTTTCTTTAGTTCTTCTTTCTTATTCTTTAATCGTTTCTGGGCCAATTCGGATAAAATGGCTGGATCTTCTTCTCCATTAATTATAGCTTCAATTATCGCACGTGATGATTTACCCAGTATATCTGTAGTCACAGAAGCAAGTTTAATATTTGCTCCCTCTAATACTTTTTGCATCCGGTTTATTTCTCTGGCACGTTCTTCTATTAAACTCCGCCTATATCTTATTAATTCCCGCAATTCCCGCTTTTTGTACTATTCCCTAATTTTTTACAGAAGAAAGATGAGTGTTTGTTAAAAAAGTTGAAATTTTTATAATTTCAAGAAGGAAATTGGCAATTGATGTAGAATTATACATAGTAAAAAGCAGAACTGTTAGATGATAATTATACAAAATTTTCTTTTTTGAAGTTTAGAAAAAGTGAGGGAGAAAAAGATGGAAAAAGTATGGCTTCTGAAACTTAAAGCTTTTCTTCATGACCCTCCTCATAAGCATTGGATAATTTCTATGGACAATGAAGAATGTATAAAAAAGTTCCAGCTTCAGGAAAAAGGTCGATGCCATGAGATTTTAATTAAATCTAAAGTAATTGAACCACTTCTTGGAGAAGATTTAACGGAGGAAGAAGAGAAACTTATTGAAAAAGCAGATACACAAGCTTATCCTGTAAATAGAATACTTCCCCCAGTGGCTGTTAAAATAAGAGGAGAAGATGTGATATTTTTTGACATATTTAATAAAAAAATATATTACGATATACTGGCAGAAACAGATTATGAAACTGAGAATAAGCGTTTTTTAGAATTAATAGAGAAACTTGCAACGAATTATAAGCTTTCTCAGATAAATAAAGAAGAAAAAGCAAAAATCTTGTTTTTATTTCTATGGAGATTCTATCAAAAAATTTTTCACTGGATTAAAATTCATCCTGCAGATACAAGGGCACCCAATCATTCTATTTATGATCACCTTGTTCAAACGTCCACTCTGGTTTCAGCTCTTCCCAAACCAGCATTTTTGCTTTTTACAATTGGTCCTGTTCAAAGCTTTATTGCTACCGCTAGAAAAACTTCTGATTTATGGGCAGGCAGTTATATGCTTTCTTACTTCATATGGGAAAGTATGAAGTTTGTAGTTGAACATTATGGGCCAGATGTAATTGTGTACCCGAATCTTTTAGGTCAACCTCTTGTAGATTTATGGCTTAGTTCAAAGGTATTTGGTAATTCATTCACGGATCTAGCGCAAACAGAGTTTGATGAATGGTTTAAAGAATGGAATAGAGTGCCGAGGTCTGAAAGTTTAGAAGGAAAATTGACTATTGCTAATATGCCTAATAAGTTTCTTGCAATTGTGCCGGTTAATGAAGGAGAAGCTTTGAAACTGGGCGAAGAATGTGAGAAAAACTTTAAAGAGCAACTAAAGAGGTTAGCCAAAAAGACAGCGCAAAGATTAGAAGGCATTTTAAATCGGGATAGAGATTTAGAAAAAATTCAGTTGCAGATTGAAAATCAGCTATTAAAATATTTTCAGGTTTATTGGGCAGTTATGCCATGGTTTGAAGAAGAAGAATCTCCAGAAGAGGCTTTGGCTGGTTATAGAGAAATAATAGGGGAGACAGAGCTTTATCACACGATAAGTGAGTTTACGAAACATGTTAATAAAATATTAGGTAAAAATCAAGAAAAAAGTAAAAAATATAGAGATTTTAGCATAGCCTATTCACTGCTTCTTGAACTAACCGAAAAACTGCTTGGAACAAGGAAAAGCATAAGAGAATTTGAACAGTTAGAGCAAAAAGGGCGTAAATGCAGTTTGTGCGGAGAATTTGAAGTTTTGCCATTGGATTGGGAGAAATTAAGGAGTAAGGAAAAAGGTTTAGTAAAAGAAAAAGAACAACTTTGTGGGGTGTGTCTTGCGAAGCGATTGTTCCCAAAGAGAATGAAGGAAGAGCTAAATCTTTCCGAAGAACTGAAATTTCCCTCAACTTCTGAAATGGCAGCTATTGGAGAAAAAAGGAGAATTGCTGAGAACAAAGAGTTTATTGCAGAGTTTAAGGAATTATTTAAAGAATTTAAGCAGAAATTTATGCTTCCCAATACTGTTTCTGTTCCAAAATTAAAGGATAACCAGCTTTTTGAGATAGATGGTCAATGGCTAATGAAAGAGAGTTATAGAGAAGAATATATTAAAAGCGAATATGCAGAGAACTTCGAAATAGAGGACTTTCAGAACATGGCTCAGAAAATAAGAAAGCTTCTGGAGACTTACAAAATCAACCCTTCCAGGTATTATGCTATTCTTCAAATGGATGGAGATCACATGGGGAAATGGTTAAAAGGAGAGAATAGTCCATCTATAATGGAAACTTTACACCCCAAAGTAGGAGAACATATAAAACAACATGCAAAAGATAACCTATCTTTGATACTTTACAAGAAACACCCTACTACTCCTTCTCTTCACCAGACCCTAAGCAGAAAAATTTCTACATTTGCTCTTCAAGAAGTGCGAAAAATTGTAGAAGAAAAACATTACGGAAAATTGGTTTATACAGGAGGGGATGACGTTCTAGCATTACTTCCTGTAGAAGAGGTGTTGGGATGTGCTTATGAATTGCAGAACGCTTTTAAAGAAGTTTTAAGTTCTGAGGCCTCCATGAGTGCAGGGATTGTGATAGTTCATCATAAATACCCTCTTTATCTTGCCTTAAAAGAGGTTCAACTGGCTCAGAAGAAAGCAAAGGATGAAAGACAGTATAATAGAAATGCATTTTGCCTTAAGTTTATAAAAGGAAGTGGGGCACCGAAAGAATGCGGGGGCAAATGGGAGTTGATAGATTTTTTGAAAGAACTTATAGAGCATTTCAAGAAAGAAGAATTTTCATCCACATTTCCTTATCAATTTTTTGAGGTAGTGGACAGACTGTATGATGATAAAAATAAAGAGCAGGTTCTCGGGATTTTGAGAAATGAATTGAAAAGAATATTTATTCGACAGAGTAGAAACAGAGATGATTTAGAAAAGTATGCTGATGAAATACTGCTTCCTAAATTTGATGAAATAGTTTCAAAAACGCCAAATGGAGTGATGAATTTTGCTAATATGTTGATTATAGCAAGGTCAATTGCAATGGAGGCGAGAATATGAAACTTATATATCAAATAGGGAGATTCGCAAGAGATTTTATGGAAATGAGGGAGTTTAACTTTAAAGACAAAAGTTATAAAGAATTACTTTCAAGCTTTGCCATAAAAAGAGCGTTTGAAGAAGAGGGCTTTCAAACTGAAACTGCAAAAGTTGTTTTAATCTATCCTACGAGTCTTTTGCTTAATGAAACGGTCATCGATTGGCTTTTGAAGGATAAAAAAGGCAACCAGTATAGGGAATTAAACGAATTTAAAGAAAAAATTAGTGGTATAACTTCGAACGCGTTGGAAGAATATCTTTTAAGTCCTTATGATTTTTTTAGAATGCATCCCTATTCCAAAATTGCGGAGGATTTTCTAGTTATTTACTCTATTGGAGAATATAAACTTTTTGGTAAACCTATAAAGTTTAATTGTTCCTATGATGATATAGTTTTACAAATTTTTAGTGACATGGCTATAAGGTATTTAAATGAATACAACAAAGATAATGGAGCAATAGAGTTTTATATTGACATATCTAGCGGACAAAATATGTATATTTCAGCATTGTTGGAAGCAGTGAGGCATTTTTCAGTATTTTCTGGCCTTTTAAATTGGCTTAAAAAAGAAAAAAGACCCAAAATATTTTTAGCGTTTTCAGATCCCATTTTATCAGAGTTAGAAAAAACTTATAAAATACATATCGAGGAATTGCGCTTTAAAACTTTCTTTTCTTCTCCTATAAAGAAAAAAGAGATTGAGGATTTCAACTTAGCGCGAAGAATGGCAAATGGGGAAAAGGAATGTTCGGGAAGATGTAATTTCGTTTTTAAAAAATTTTTTGGAAATGTTAAAGCAAAAACTTTCAAGGTCATGGAATAGTTCACCAGGTCTTTCAAAAGCCGATTATTTAAATACAATTCTGTCTTTGGGATTTTATGCGGGAATTTTAAAGGTTTTAGAGGCTAGGGGTATATCAAAATATGACTGTGAAAAGGGAATTGCACTAGAGGAGATAAAGCAGTTCTTTGCCTCTGAAGAGAATTCTATTTATGAACTGTTTGAGCTGGGAACACATGTTTCAATTTTAGGAAAGGAAATTCGCAATTTATGTTACGGAGGAAAAGAGAAATCTATTTTAAATCAAGCTACAGAAGAGTGGAATAAAGTTTATAACTTTATAGATGAAGGGGAACCCAGCTTTTTTGAGGATAGAAATTTTTTGGCTCATGCAGGCTTTGAAAGAAATGTCACAGAAGTAAGGAAAAAAGAGGGGAAATTGTATCTAAGATATGATAAAAATCTCGAAAAAAAATTTTTAGATTGTTTAAAAAAACATGTGTAAGTTTTATGTGAGAAGGTGAAAATATGAGGAATTATGAGTGTAAATTGCAAATAGTGACGCCAATAATAATGGGTGGCGCAAGAAAAAATTCGCTTGAACTGAGAGAGCAATCTATTAACGGTATTCTGAGGTGGTGGTTCAGATTTTATGGGGGCTTAAAATATCAAGATCTTCAGGACCTGCAAAAAAGGGAAAGTGAAGTTTTTGGTTCCACGAACAGAGCCAAAAGATTTTATATAAGGATACTTCAAAAGCCCCAAAGTACTGAAAAGGCATATTTGTGTATGAATGATAGAAGAAAAAAGGGGGAAAATGGCGCTGTAGCAAATTACAATGAAAGGGTGAGAATTTCTTATGCTCCTAATCAAGAGTTTATTTTAAATTTTAGATTTATGCCACATTTTCTAAAAGAATATGAAAAAGATTTCAAAAATTCAATATTGTGCTTAAGCTTATTTGGTGGCATTGGTGCCAGGTGGAGAAGAGGATTTGGGAGTATAGTTGTTGAAGAGTTTATCCTTTGTGGTGAAGAATTAGAAGAGATTAAAAAAGAGATAAACGAAAAATTGATGGAGTTGAATATACAAAGAGATGTTTCAAAAATAAAGCCTTTACAAGAATTTATTAATTTTACCAATACAAAGATATTTCTAATTAAACCCAAAAATGAATTTTGGAATTCTTATGAAAGTGCTATGAATGACTTGCGTGATAATCTCTATAGAGCTCTAAAACATGAGCTAAAAACTTCAGAGGTCTCTTATTCTCCTAAAGGAAGCAAAAGAAAAACTTCGCCTTTAATAATACAAATCAAGAAAAATGCAAAAAATCATTACTTTGGAGTAATTTTGGTATGGCAAGAGTGGCCTCAGAAGAAACCAGTGGAAGATTTTTTAACAAAATTAAAAAAATACGAATTTATAGAAATCAATCCCCCAGGAGAGTGAAGTGTATGATAAAGTTTAAAATTACCCCTTACGATGTGGTTTTCTTTGGCTCAGGACGGCCTTTTAATGTGGGCGATGTGGTGTACTCCATTTTTCCTCATCCTCACACACTAGCAGGAGCTATTTGTGCAAAAATCCATGCACATACAAAAATTGACACATCAAAAATTTTGAAAAATGTTTATGGTCCTTTTATTGAAAAAGGCGGAAAGCTCTATTTCCCTAAACCCAGCAGTATTTTGGGGGAGAGAAAAAAAGAAAAAATCGAAAATATATTTCATGCTCGCCCTTATGAATTAAACACTAAACTTTTTAGGAAAGAAAATACTAATGCTGATTCTAACATTAAAACATTTCCGCTGTATATGGGTAAAGAGGATATAGGAACTTTTCCGGCTTTTATTTCTATAGAAGGGCTCAGGAAGTGGCTTAAAGGAGAGAAAATAGAAATACATGAAATACTTCAGTATAAAGAAATTTTCACAAAAGAAGAAAGAGTTGGAATCAAAATGGATAGCACAGTGAATGCAGTAGGGGGAGAAGAAGACGCACTTTATAGAATAGAATTTATGAGATTAAAGGAAGATGTAAGTCTTGTTGTATGGATAGAATTTGATTTTGAAGCTGAAGAGATTAGGAAAACAGGTTTTTCAGATGAAAATAAATTGATGGAAATTTTTAATCAACCGCCAAGAGCTTTAAAAATAGGAGGTGAGATGAGAAACGCCTTTTATGAAGTGGGGAGGGAAAATTTTCTGGAATTTTTGAGAGAAAATTTAGGAGTTTCACAAATGGTAAAAGTAAGAGCTGGAGATATTGTAAAAGTTTTATTTCTGACCCCTGGAGTTTTTCCTGATTTTAAATTTTCCGTGGAAGGATTTGAAGTGTTTTCACTGGCTCTAGATAAATACACAATTGTAGGGAGGTACTCACCCAAATTAAAAATAAGGAAGACTGTGAGGGCTTTTCCAAGTGGCACAGTGATGTGGTTTGAAGCAAAGAGGGATATGCTTTTGGTGAATCCAGCTTTCATATTACATGAAGATGGTGGTTACTCTTTTAAAATTCCGAATGGTGAGCAGGACTTTATTGGATCTAATCTAATTCTCATTGGCAAGGAGGAGGTAAAAAATGTATAAAGAGAGCGCTTTAATAACGTTTTACGCTGAAACGCCTGTTCATATGGGCGCAGGGCAGAGCGTATCTTATGTGGACCTGCCAGTCCAGAGGGAAAGACATACTGCTTTCCCAATTTTCTGGTCCAGCGGAATCAAAGGAGTTATAAGGGATACTTGCTATAGGATTTGGAGGGATAGAGACAAAGTAAATCTTATTTTTGGTCCAGAGGAAGATTCCGATTTTTCTAGTTGTATAAGCATTACAGATGCAAAGATTTTACTCTATCCAGTTCGTTCTGTCAGAGGCGTGTTTGCATGGATTACCTGTCCTTTTGTATTGAAGAGATTTAAAGATGAATTGGAAAGTGCAGGAATAAATGAAGTTAATAAAAATTTCGAAGTGATTGATAATTTACACTTAAAAGATGGAGAGGCAGTGATTCCAAAAGAAAGTATTTCAGTTTTAGAGATAAATGATAAACAAGTGGCTTTTGAAGAATTTGTATTTTCTATAAAAAACACGTCGCAAAATATTTCAGAAGTTGTCAAGTTTATAAAGAATTTGCTTCCTAAAACTTTCCTTACAACAGATATTGAAAAACATTTTGCCATTGTGTCAGATGATACCTTCAGAGATTTTGTAAATTATGCCGTTGAGGTGAGGACAAGAGTGAGAATTGACCAAAAGACAGGGACGGTGAAGGAGGGAGCATTGTTTACTGAAGAACTCATACCCTCTGAGAGCGTATTTTATTCACTTTTATTTATTAGTGACCCTTATTTTGGAATAGATGATGAATTTTATAGCTGCCTTCTTGAAGTGAAAGAAAAGACCCAGGGAAAACTTAACTGGGAAGAAGCAAAGAATAAGATTGAGAAAAAAGAATGGCTGGAAAAGGTAAAAAATAAAGAATTTTATCTTAAAAAAGCTTGGGAAGGGAATTATTTTAACTCTGCAGAAGTTTTAGATAATTTGCATGAAATATTAAATGGAACTATTCTCCAGCTTGGAGGAGATGAAACTACGGGAAAAGGGTTTATGAGAGTAAAGATTTATCCATAAATCTCTAAAAGGGAGGATAAGAAAGATGGTTGAAGGTTTGAAAGTTAAAACCCTCGAGCAAGAAAGAGCGAATTTTTGCCTTGAAGAAGTAAAAAATTTACCCAAAGAAAAAGATAAAAGAGACAAATACAAGGCAAATGCCAGAAGGTTGCCAGCTTTTATCGTTTCAAATGGTTTGATTTCCACCCTTGCTTTTTACAAATCCAAAGAGGAAACTAAGCCAGTATATTATACGCTAAACAAGTGGTTGCAAAAAAGAGGATACATACCAAGGGATAAGGATGCTCTTGAAGAATTTGTCAACAAAGATTTTCAAATTCTGCGATTAGCTACTACAGAAATTTTAGCCTTAGCAAATTGGCTGAAGAGAACAGTTGAAATTGAAATAAAGGAAGAAAAAGCTAATTCGCTTGGAGAGAGGGAGGGACAATGATAAAAAGTTTTTCGGATTTGGTAAGGGTTGTGTACAAAGATGATTCTAAGATTGCTTGGGATAAGTGTGAAAATTTTTCTCTAGCATTTTCAAAGCTAATAAGAAGGGAATTAATCGAAAGCGGGAAAGAAGGAGCCAAAAATGCATTTCTAACTAGCCTTGCCAGCTACTCCATGAGGAGTTTAGATTTTGATGCTTATCTTTCCAAAGTTAATCTTCAAGTTGAAGACCTTTCTAAGCAAGGCTACCAACCAATTTTAAGACAATACAAGATTACAACTGCTTCCAGATTGGTAATAGGTTTAGGTGTAGAACATCCTTTAGAAACTTCTCTTACAATACATCATCTATTTGGAATACCTTATATTCCTGGTACTGCTTTAAAAGGTGTTTGTAGGATGGTAAGTTTTTGGGATATAGCAATAGAAGAAGCAAGGGGTGAAGAGATAGAAGAAGGGGAAATTGAGAATTTACAAAAGGAGCTTTATGAAGGTTTGATTTTTGATAGATCTTCTTCTAAAGATAAAGGGAAAGAAGATTCGCCAAAAAGAGTTTTACATAAATTGCTTTTTGGTACCCAAGATTTTAAAGGATTGTTTCTTTTCCTTGATGCCTTTCCGGTTATCAATAACAATGTTTCGCTTTTCGATGTGGATATAATAAATGTACATTATAAAAGTTATTACAGCGATGATACAGGGAAAACGCCACCAGGCGATTGGGAGAACCCTATTCCTATACCTTTTCTGACAGTGAAGGAAAACACCAGTTTTAACTTTAGTGTGCTTTTTGATAAAATCCGTTTTAAAGAACTCATAAAAAAAGAAATTCCATCAGAAGTGAAAGGGGCAATAGATTTTTTAAAAGATGATACTTTCTTAAAAGAATTGGTAGAAAACTGGGTAAAGAAAGCTCTTACTGAATTTGGTATAGGTGCAAAGACAAGATTAGGATATGGATATTTCAAAATCCTCTAAAATATGCTAAATTATAAATAAAGGTGTCTTGTGTGAAAGGGCATAATGAGCTACTTTCAAACACACCTTTTGTAGCAGGTGACATTCTAAAAGTATGAATTTCACACAAGGCAGGGATAGCTTATGCAGTCTAATAAAATAATAGTTCTAGAAGGCAGATTGAAAAGATTTTATGAAGTCTTGCAGAAAAGGCAAAAAGACCTTGTCGTCTTTGTGGATGATGTGACGAACGAGCACAATTTTTCGGCGATATTAAGGACATGCGATGCTGTTGGAGTGATGAGAGTATACTATTTTTCTGAAGCAAAAAACGGCATAGAAATAAATGAAGCGGTGTCAATGGCAGCAAACAGGTGGCTCTTTATTGAAAGGGTTTATGACAGAGAAAAGGCGATAAAGGAGCTAAAAGGAAGGGAAAATTTGCAGGTTGTTGTCACTTGGCTGGATGAGTCCTCAAAAGATTTCCGGGAAATAGATTATACAAAGCCTACTTTATTGGTGGTTGGGAATGAACTAAAAGGCGTGTCGGAGGATATATTAAATCTTGCGGATGAAAGAATTGTTATACCTATGATGGGTATGGTGCAAAGCCTGAATGTATCTGTGGCGACAGGCATAATACTTTATGAGGCTTTAAAGCAGAGGCTTGATAAAGGCATGTATTTAAAGCCAACCCTTTCAGAAAAGGAAATTGAAGAAATTATAATGAAGTGGAATAATGACATAATTGCCAGGAGAAAAGAAAGGAGAAAATAAGAGTGCGAAAAGGGGAAGTGCTTGCTTTTTCGGCAGGTGCACTGTGGGGGACGACAGGTCTTTTTGTCAGGCTGATAGTTAAATTGGGTTTTACTACTGCTGATGTAGCTTTTCTGCGCATGTTTTTTGGGGCTTTACTTGCTTTTTCTATTATTGCAGTGTTGAGGCAATCTTTTTCCTTACCTCTGTGGTCGTGGAAGTATTTGCTTTACACTCGAGCTTTTACTTTTATGGAGGGAATTAAAATTGGGGAAAGTGAAAGAAGTGCTGCCTGTAAAACTTTTTTGCGGCTTTATATATAAAGAAGAAGATGTAGTGGAAGAAGCGATAGAGAAATTAAAAGAAAA
The DNA here is from genome assembly GCF_000763575.1 of Thermoanaerobacter kivui. Taxonomy (NCBI): domain Bacteria; kingdom Bacillati; phylum Bacillota; class Clostridia; order Thermoanaerobacterales; family Thermoanaerobacteraceae; genus Thermoanaerobacter; species Thermoanaerobacter kivui. Next base: position 2,256,457 of record NZ_CP009170.1, on the reverse strand, counting down.
ATGGGGAGAAATAGACCTTGAAGCAGGCCCTTTTCCCTTTGACTTTACTGATTACTATGAAGAAAAGATGGGAAAAGATTTAAAAAAGCGCTTTGTATCCTTTGAAAAACTTCTTAGTCCAGATGAATCGTATGAATGGAAGCTATTTACAAATTCTGCAGAAGAAATTTTTTCTAAGGAGGGAAAAAGAAAAGTTAATATAGACCCTGGTTACATAGACATGGCCAAAGTAGTGCTTTTTTCGACGAAAAACTTCTACCACAGGATATACCTTGGGAAAGGCATCTTTGCAGAGGTGACCCTTTACTATACGAAGGGCAAATATGAATTTCTTCCTTGGACCTATCCAGATTACAAGACAAAAGAGTATACGGAATTTTTTATAAAATTAAGAGAAGTGTATTCCTTCCAAATAGAAAAACTGAGGAGTGATAAAAATGCGCGATAAGGAGCTTTTTGTAAGGTATGAGAAAAACCCCATACTGACAAGAGATAATATTCCCTATGATGCAAATGCAGTGTTTAATCCAGGAGTAATAGAATTTGACGGCTATGTCTATCTTTTATGCCGAGTAGAGACCAAAGACGGATTTTCTCATCTTACACTTTGCAAAAGCAGGGACGGCCTTACAAATTGGGAGATACCAGATAAGCCCACTCTCTTGCCAGATGAAAATTACAATGAAGAGATGTGGGGGCTTGAGGACCCTAGGATTGTGTACTTAGAGGATATGGGAAAGTACGCCATAACTTATGTTTCTTTTTCTCCAGGTGGTCCTGTAATATCATTAATGCTTACAGAGGACTTTAAAAGATTTGAAAGGAAAGGAGTTTTGGTGCCGCCAGAAGACAAAGACGGCTGTCTTTTCCCCAAAAAATTTAAAGACGGATATGCCCTTATACATAGGCCAATAATTAGAGGAGAGGGACACATCTGGATTTCCTTTTCTCATGACCTAACCTACTGGGGCAAGCACCAGATTTTGCTGCCCGCAAGGCCGGGAATGTGGGACTGCCACAGAGTGGGATTAGGAGCACCTCCTATTGAAACTGAAGAAGGATGGCTTATAATTTATCACGGTATTCGCTACACTGCTTCTACAGCTGTTTACAGAGTAGGACTCGCACTTTTGGACTTAGAAGAGCCACAAAAGGTGATAAGGAGAAGTAAAGAGTGGGTGTTTGCGCCGCAGGAAGAATATGAAAGGATTGGCAATGCAGTGAATATAGTGTTTCCAACAGGGGCAATATACAGAAAAGAAGAAGATAAGCTTATAATTTACTATGGTGCTGCAGATACAAGCATTGGAGTAGCTTTTGCAAGCTTAAAAGATATTTTAGATTATCTGAAAAGTGAGAAAAACGCTTAAAAATGTATACCCCTCCCTTTGATAGAGAAAAAAACAAGAAGGAATTGTCTTTTTTGTGTCGAATAAATAAATTATGAACATTATTTTAAAACTCATAGCAGAGAAGGAGTGAGAATATGGAGCTTACAAAACCCATAAAACTCGGGGGGATAGAGCTTAAAAACCGCCTTGTAATGGCTCCTGTTAAAACAGGGTATGCTACAGTAGAGGGGCAGGTTACGGAAGAATTGATAGGATATTATCTTAACAGAGGAAAGGGAGGGGTGGGTTTAATTGTTTTAGAATCCGCATACGTGGCCCCATCCGGCAAAGAAATTCCGCACCACAAGGAATACCTCATGAGGACATAAAGAAATGGCAAAATATTTATGTAAAAGCTGCTGTCAGAGCTTATGAAGCTGGTGCAGATGCATTGGAAATCCAGTTTGGACATGGTTATCTCATTCACCAGTTTTTGTCACCATATACCAACAAAAAAGAGGACGAATACGGTGGAAGTTTTGAAAATAGAGTTCGCTTTGTGATGGAAATATTAGAGGAAATAAAGAAAGAGATAGGCAATGATTCCAGAATTGGCAGAAGAGATATTGACTTCAGGCAAAGCTGATTTAGTTGCTCTTGGACGTCCTTTGGTGGCTGATCCGCTATTTGTAGAAAAAGCTACCTCAGAACGCAGCAAGGAAATACGCCGCTGTGCTGCTTGCCACCAGGGCTGTCTGGACGAATTGAGAGCAGGACGCCGCTTTGGCTGTAATTTCAACCCATTTGTTGGCATGGAGGAAGAAATCGAAATACCTAAAGCAACTCAACCTGGAAAGAGAGTATTTATCATTGGCGCTGGACTTGCCGGCTTGGAAGCGGCTTATACTGCTGCCGTGAGAGGACATAAAGTTAGCGCTTAAAGGAACGGGGTGTGGAAATCTATGTAAAAACTCGTTTAAAGGAAGTAGGAAAAGCGCTTTTGGTGGAGACACCCGAAGGTGAAAAAGAGCTGCTGCTTCCCGATACTATAGTTTTAGCGGTGGGTTTGAAACCGGATTCTTCTCTTTACGAAGTGGTCAGTAAGGTTTTGCCACAAGAAAAGCTTCATGTTATATGGAGATGCTAAAGAAGTAAAAAAATTGTCAACGCTATTTCTGAAGGACGTAAGTTAGGTCTTTCACTATAAGAGGGGATTTATCCCCTCTTATTATTTAAGCAACTTATCCACAAATGTGTGTGAATATGTTGACAACTTGATGTTAAAAAATCATGTAAGTCATTGGTTAAAACATAGGCATTTTTTAAAACGTGAAAATTTTGCACACAAGTTGCTTGTATATAATTTTATTTTACGCGAAAGAATAAAATTTCTTCACTTACCTTATAGAAATTGGTATAATTAATCTGAAAACAAGTGAAAGGGGGATACCCGCAATGCGGGTATATTGGTTATGAAGTTTTGTTCATTGAGGTCAGGAAGCAGTGGAAATGCTATTTACATAAATCATAAAGATGTGAATATACTTGTTGATGCGGGTTTAAGCGGTAGAACAATTGAAAAAGCGTTACTTAATATAGGCGTAAACCCCAAAAGCCTATCTGCTATCCTCATAACCCACGAGCACAAAGACCATATTATCGGTGCAGGGATACTTTCAAGAAGATACAATATACCTATATATGCCAATAAAGCTACGTGGGATGCGATGGAGAAAGACATAAAAGAAATTTCCGAAAAAAACAAACTCTATTTTACCACAGGTGAAGAATTTGAAATTGGGGATGTAAAAATAATGTCCTTCAAAAAACCCCATGATGCCGTAGAGCCAGTAGGTTTTTCATTTAAATGCGGAGACAAAAAAATTTCCATTGCTACTGATTTAGGGTACATGACAAGAGGTGTGGCAAATCATCTCATAGATTCTGATGTGGTACTTTTAGAAGCAAACCATGATGTAGAAATGCTTATTAATGGTTCATATCCTTGGCCACTTAAAAAAAGGATTTTATCTAATTTGGGCCATCTTTCTAATGACGCAGCTGCGGATGTTCTCATGAAACTGTTTAAAATGAAAGCTATAGGGATAGCTTTTTTAGGTCATTTAAGCCAGAATAACAACAAGCCAGAACTTGCTTTTGCTACTGTAACGGATATGCTTAAAAAGTCAAGGGTAAAATTTGAAGTGAGGATGGCTTTGAGAAACATTGAAAGTGATGTGATGGAAATATAAAAAAAAACGCGGCAAAGTATGAAACTTTGCCGCGTTTTTTCTATTGTTGCTGTCCTTCTGATGTTTTGGATAGTATACTGTGATGTCTTCCGTAACCGAAATAAATGAGAAGCCCTATTACAAGCCATACAATAAGTCTTACCCATGTCTCTCATGGCAGAGATAGCATGAGTGAAAGTACGAAAAGAATTGCCAAAAGAGGTGTCCATGGTACACCAGGTGCTCTGAATTTTCTTGGTAAGTCTGGTTGTGTATATCTTAATACTATTACACCGATAGAAGTGAGTATAAAAGCTAACATAGTTCCTATATTTACAAGTTCTGCGATTATGCCAATTGGTAAGAATCCTGCCACTAAAGTTGTTGCAATCGTTATGAGATATATAGCCAGAGTAGGTGTTCTAAATTTTGGATGAACTTTTGAAAAAGCGGGTGGAAGTAATCCATCACGAGACATAGCAAAGATTATTCTTGTAGATCCGTAGAACATAACGAGTAACACTGTTGTAATACCTGTTATAGCGCCCAAAGATACAAGTCCTCTTGCCCAGTTTAGACCTATCAAGTTAAGAGCTTTTGCAACAGGAGCTGGGTCGTTCAACTCAGTGTATGAAACAACACCTGTCAAAATTGCTGAAACAGCGATGTACAAAAGGGTACTGATTCCAAGAGATCCTAAAATTCCAATAGGCATATCTTTTGCTGGATTCTTTGTCTCTTCAGCAGCTGTGGAAACAGCATCAAAACCTATATATGCAAAGAAGATAATTGCTGCGCCATGGAATATTCCTTGCCATCCATAAGGCATAAAGGGTTGCCAATTAGATGGTTTTACATGCCATACAGCGACAAAGATAAAGAAGAGAATTACAAACACTTTAAAGGCAACGCCAATGTTGTTAACAGTAGCAGTTTCTCTTACTCCAATGTAGTTTAAGATTGCAATGACAAGAAGGATTCCTATTGCTGGAAGATTAATAAGTCCTCCGGGTGCTTGCCATGCAGAGTTAGCTGCCCAAGCAGGAATATTTATTCCCACACTTGCCAGGAGGTTAGTGAAATAACCAGACCAACCTAAAGCAATTGCTGGAAGAGCAAAGACGTACTCAAGTATTAAGTCCCATCCTATTATCCAAGCTATAAATTCTCCCATTGCAATATAAGTGTAGTTATAAGTAGAACCTGCAATTGGGAATATTGATGCCAATTCTGCGTAAGAAATTGCTGCAAAAGCACAAGCCAATCCTGCTAAAATAAAAGAGAGCACAATTGCGGGACCAGCTTTTTCAGCGGCGGCAACACCAGTAATAACAAATATACCAGTACCTATGATTGCGCCCAATCCTAATGCGATTAAGTCAATTGCAGTTAAAGTTTTCTTCAATTTGTATTCAGCAGCTTCCGTTTCTGACAATACCATCTCTAAAGTTTTCTTTCTAAATAGATTTGATTTTGACATTAAATGTCAACCCCCATTTTTAAAAATTTGCTCGCTTAGTTACAAAATTTTAAATAAATTAAAAAATCAATACACCCCCCTCTTTCTGATAAATATACTTTCCCTGACGCTCATTAATGTAACAGATAGATAAGATGAAGGTAAAAATGCAAAATGTTGATAAATTAATGGGTAATAGTTTTACAAACAATATATTCGACGCTTTTTTAAAAAATCCTTCTTAAATACAAAAAATTTGTGAGGTGTTAACAATAAAAAATGCATATTAGTGAATAAGTATGCCAATATGTTATACTACAGCGAAAAATAAAGAAAAAAATTGAGTTTTTAATGATTTTTTAGTGAATATTTATTACTGAAAATTTTTTATTTGGAACTCCTTATGTAAATACATTAACCCTTATCTTACTTTTTTAGTATTAATTTTTTGTTTAGTAAACGTAAACCGCTATTGATTTTTATAATTTTATGTGGTAAAATGTATCTCATATATGGAATAATGTTTATACAACAAAAACAATGGAGGTGGAATTTGTGGGAGAGGACGGCAAACTTTATATCATAAGAGAGGAAATTCTTTCTGACTCTCTCAAAAAAACCCTAAAGGTAAAAGAATTGCTGGAATCAGGTAAAGTAAAAACCATCAACGAAGCAGTCAAAAAAGTAGGGATATCCCGCAGCGCTTTTTACAAGTATAGAGATTATGTCTTTCCTTTTTCAAAATTTAGCAAAGGGAAAATCATAACTCTTTCTATGGTTTTAGAACATATGCCAGGAGTGCTCTCGTCTATTTTGGACGTGGTGGCAAATGTGAGGGGTAATGTTGTCACTATAAATCAAAGTATTCCTTCAATGGGCGTTGCAAGTGTTACTATTTCTATTGACACCCAGTACATGGAAATAAGCTTAGAAAATTTTCTTGAGAAATTGTTCAGTCAAAATGGTGTGAGGAAAGTCGAAATTTTAGGAGAATAAGGGGGATATAAATGAAAATAGGATTGATGGGTCTTGGCACAGTTGGAACAGGTGTAGTTCATTTAATCAATCAAAATGGTAAAAACATTGAAAAAAAGATAGGTGAAAAAATCGAGATAAAAAAGATACTTGTAAAAGACCTCAATAAAAAGAGGACACCCCTTGCAGAGGGAAAAATAACTTTTAATGCAGATGACATCTTAGAAGATGAAGAAATAGATGTTGTAGTAGAAGTTATGGGAAAAGAACACCCTGCTTTGGAATATATCATAAAAGCTCTCAAAAAAGGTAAGCATGTTGTCACTGCAAACAAAGAAGTCATAGCAGTTCACGGTAAAGAGCTAATAAAACTTGCGACAGAAAATAAAGTAAGTCTTCTCTATGAAGCATCGGTTGGTGGTGGTATTCCCATCATCAGGCCATTAAAACAATGTCTTGCGGCAAATAAAATATACGAAATCAAAGGAATATTAAACGGAACTACAAATTATATATTGACAGAGATGAAAGAAAAAGGCCTTGACTTTGAAGAAGTCTTAAAAGATGCCCAACAAAGAGGATATGCAGAAGCAGATCCAACAGACGACGTGGAAGGCTTCGATGCTGCAAGAAAGCTTGCCATACTGTGCACTTTAGCTTTTAACAAATTCATTTTGCCTGAAAAAATTTATACAAAAGGTATAAGATCTGTCTCTAAATCTGACATAAAGTATGCAGAAGAATTGGGGCATAATGTAAAACTCATAGCTTACGCAAAAATTGATGAAGAAGACCGTTTAGAAGCGTGGGTACATCCTGTCATGATAAAGAAAGACAATCCTTTAAATGGGGTAAATGGTGTCTTTAACGCTATTTTAGTAGATGGAAATGCGGTAGGAGAAGTCATGTTTTATGGGCAGGGTGCAGGTATGATGCCTACTGCCAGTGCTGTTGTTGCGGACATAATGGATGTGAAAAACCATATTGTAATTCAAAATGGATGTGAAGATGCTGACCTTCTTCCTATTGTGGATACTGTATCCAAATATTATATAAGACTTATAGCTCTTGATAAATCGGGAGTGATGAGTAAAATCACAGGAATACTGGGAGACAAAGGAATAAGCCTTTTGTCTGTTGTACAAAAAGGAGTTTTGGGAGATACTGCAGAGATTGTTTTGATTACTCATATTGCGAATACAGGAAAAGTATTTGAAGCACTGGATGAAATACAAAATCTCAAAGAAGTAAAGAGTATCGAGAGCGTTATAAGGGTAGAGGGGGAATAATTGATGCGCTGTGAAGGTGTAATAAAAGCTTATAGAGAGTTTATGCCTAAAATAAAAGAGGAAAACATAGTCACATTAAAAGAAGGCAACACCCCCCTTATAGAAGCTGTAAATCTTGAAAAAGCTTTTCCTGGTATAAAAATATATTTAAAATACGAAGGGTTAAACCCAACAGGTTCTTTTAAAGACAGGGGGATGACTGTAGCAGTGTCACAGGCGAAAGAGCAGGGTTCTAATGCCGTAGTGTGCGCTTCAACAGGGAATACCTCTGCTTCTGCGGCTGCTTATGCGGCAAAAGCAGGGCTTAAAAGCATCGTACTTATACCGGGTGGCAAAATCGCCTTAGGAAAGCTTGCCCAAGCCATTGCTTATGGGGCAAAAGTCATTGCTATAAATGGGAATTTTGATGATGCCTTAAGGTTAGTTAGAGAGATTTCACAAAAATTTCCTATAACGTTGGTAAATTCTATAAATCCTTATAGATTAGAAGGGCAAAAGACAGCTTCTTTTGAAATATGTGACGAACTTAAAGATGCACCTTCTTATGTTGCACTTCCTGTAGGAAATGCGGGAAATATAACAGCTTATTGGATGGGTTTTAAAGAATATTATAATGCGGGGAAAATAAAGAAACTTCCTAAAATGTTAGGTTTTCAGGCAGCTGGGGCTGCACCTATAGTTGAAAACAGAGTAATTGAAAACCCTGAGACTATTGCAACAGCGATACGAATAGGTAACCCTGCCAGCTGGGAAAAGGCTGTCGCTGCGAGAGATGAGTCGGGTGGAATCATTGACAAAGTTACAGATGAAGAAATACTGGAAGCTTATGCGCTTTTAGCCAAAAGTGAAGGTATTTTTGCAGAACCTGCTTCAGCGGCTTCTATTGCAGGGGTTATTAAGAAATACAAGGAAGGATTTTTTAAAGAAGGAGAATCTGTTGTTTGTGTTTTAACGGGAAATGGATTAAAGGATCCAGATACTGCTGTTAAATTAGGTGGAGAGATAAAAACGATAGAGGCGAATCTAAAAGCATTGGAGGAAGTTTTATATGGAGAGTGACATGGTAAAAGTGAGAATTCCCGCTTCTTCAGCAAATTTGGGACCGGGCTTTGACTGCATAGGAGTGGCACTAAATTTGTATACAGAAATTTCTATGGGATTTATAGAAGAAGGGCTCTTGATAGAGGTTTCAGGAGAGGACTATAAAGAAATAGAAACAACTGAGGATAATCTCGTCTATAAAGCGGCTAAAAGAGTTTTTGAAAAAACTGAGACACAATATGAGGGATTAAAAATAGAGATAAGAAATGGTATTCCCATAGGCAGTGGTCTTGGAAGTAGTGCGGCGGCGATAATTGGTGGGATGTTAGCAGCAAATGAACTTGCAGGAGGTATTTTAACACATGAGGAAATTTTAGACCTTGCGGCTTCTATGGAAGGACATGCCGATAATGTAGCTCCTGCTCTAAATGGAGGACTGAATGTAACGGTTTTTGATGGTAATACTACTTATTATGTAAAAAAAGAATTAGAAGAAGAATTAAAATTTATTGCCTTTACTCCCAAAAAACTTTTAAAAACAGAGATTGCAAGGAGTATGTTGCCCCAAAAAATAGATTTTAAAGATGCTGTATTCAATGCAGGTAGGTCTTCTCTTTTGACAGCTGCTTTG